>NZ_FQTU01000003.1 GCF_900128885.1 Alkalibacter saccharofermentans DSM 14828 | reverse complement strand
TATTTACGTGATTACACAGCCGAATTCTCTGTGGAAGACAGCAGTGCTAAATTTATCAAATTAGGAGGTGTTTCTCTATGTCAATGTACTTTGTTGGAATTGATATTTCCAAGTACAAACATGATTGCTGTATCATTTCTGCAGCTGATCAAAAAGTCCTTTCAAAGTTTACTATCAAAAATGATAAGTCCGGCTTTGAACAACTCATTGCTACATTTAATTCTCTCTCCAACACTGAGGATATAAAAATAGGGTTTGAATCTACAGCCCATTATGCCCTCAATCTTGAACTCTTCCTTGAATATGCCAACCACAGCTTCATGGAAGTTAATCCAGTTTTAATCAAGGAATATAAAAAATCTACTTCTTTAAGGCGAACCAAAACCGATTCTGTTGACTGCGAATCAATAGCTCGGTGGTTAATGACTGTCGAGTACAAACCCCATTCAAAAGGATTTTACCATGCTTATTCCTTAAAGTCATTAACACGATTACGAAATAAATTAGTTCGTCAGCGTTCTTTTTATCTTGTAAAGATAACTAATGTCCTTGATCATACATTTCCCGAATTCAAGCCTTTCTTTCATGAGCGATTCTCAAAGACTGCTCTTTATCTTCTTGAGAACTACGGTTCTGCTGAAAAGATGGCTCGAATGAATTCTGCATCCTATGAAAAACTACGCTCATTGTCCAGAGGAAGGTTTTCCCCTCAGCAATTCCTTACACTCAAGGATCTTGCTAATAATACAGTCGGTGTTAATAATTCTATCTTTGATGTGGAACTAAACAGCTTGCTTACGTTGTACAAATCTCTTGTAAAAGAGATCGACACTCTCGAGAAGGAAATAAACCGACTCATTGAGGAAGTACATCCTCATTACATGTCTGTTCCTGGCATTGGTCCAATATCTGCGGCTGTAATCTACTCTGAATATGGAAATCTATCTAACTTTTCAAATCCAGGTCAGATGCTTGCCTTCGCTGGAATTGAACCCGGAATTAACGAGTCTGGAACAGAATCTCATGGAGGCCGGATGGTAAAACGTGGTTCATCTCAACTCCGGTATACTTTGATTAATTGTTGCCTTCCCTTGATCCGTTTTGATATGACATTTGCATCTTACTATGCCAAGAAACGCGCAGAAGGCAAGCCACATCGAGTAGCTATTACTCACGTTGCGAAGAAACTTATTAGAGTCATCTATGCATTGGAGAGGCAAGATATTGACTTTAATCCTCAAAAACTTCGCTAATAATACAGATCTTCTGTAGAAGATTCTACTCCATCTAAAATACACTGTTTTTAGATGGTCTATTAAGGTTACTCTTTTTTATAATCAAAAAAATCTACTAAAACCTCTTGACTATTTATAGTTTGTCACCTCAATCACAAAAATATTTGCACTAAATAAATAAGCCCGTATGAAACTACGTTGTAGGCCGGAATTATTATCCTGGATATCATCCCAGTGACCGCCAATACCAAGATGACGGGATATCCAAACCTTTCATACTTCCAAAAATAAGATTCCAGCTTATCCGGCAGCAAGCTGGCAATTACTTTTGATCCATCCAGCGGTGGAAGGGGGATCATGTTAAATATGGCAAATATGATGTTGAACTGCAGCAGCATAGCAAAAAATTCGATTCCCATGCCGTTTGTTAGCATTATCCAAATCACGGATAATAATGCTATTATCAGATTCATGACAGGACCGGCCAATGCAACAAGCAAAGTTCCCTGTTTTCTGTTTATAAAATAATTGGGGTTGTATGGTATTGGCTTTGCCCAACCGAATCTGAAAAAAAACAACATCATCAGCCCCGTTGGGTCTATGTGCTTGATGGGATTCAATGTAAGTCTCCCCATCTGCTTTGCTGTTGGGTCCCCAAGCTTGTAAGCTACAAATCCATGAGCCAGCTCGTGGAATGTGATGGAAATCAACAGTGCCGGAAGCATGTATATAAAGCTATCGAACCTATCAAGAATTCCATTCATTATTTATACCAATCAGGAAGCCTATCTTTTAGTATGATGTCTTCGTAAGTTTCCCTCTCTACTATTATTTGGTCCTTATCATCTTTAAGCAGAACTACCGCTGGTTTTGGAAGCCTGTTGTAATTGCTTGCCATGGAATAATTATATGCACCGGTATTCAAAACGGCCAGTATATCTCCAGGCTCGCATTTTGGAAGCAAAACGTCGGTAATCAAGGTATCAGTCTCGCAGCACCTTCCGCTTATAGTCACCAACTCCTCTTCATCATCCGAAAATACCATCTTGTTTGCTACGACCGCATGGTAAAGCGCATCGTACAGGGCTGGTCTAGGGTTATCCGCCATGCCTCCGTCCACGCTTATGTATTTCCTGGTATGTGGAATTTCCTTTACAATACCCACTTCATAAAGTGTGATTCCCGCTGTTCCTACGATAAACCGTCCCGGCTCAACGAGAAGTTTCGGAAACTTCAAGCCTATTTCATCGCATTTATTCTTTGTAAAGTAAACAAGCCTTTGAACGTAAGTGTCTACATCGAATACGGAATCATCCTTTAGGTATGGGATTCCGAAGCCTCCCCCAAGGTTCAGCTCTTTCATTTCAAACCCATAACCTTCGATTTTCTTCATCAGCTTCAGCATCGTTTCGGCAGCTAATAAAAATGGCTTCTCGTCGTAAATCTGAGATCCAATATGGCAGTGGAGCCCTATTATGTTTAGATAGATGAATTTCTTAGAATCCGAAAGCACTTTATCCACAAGCTTAAGGGGCACGCCAAATTTAGAATCTATCCTTCCGGTCTGTACGTACTCGTGTGTGTGGGCTTCTATCCCCGGAGACACTCGCACCATTACCTTTGGCTTATGATTCTTTTTTGCTGCGATTCTATCAAGGATTTCAAGCTCATATTCACTGTCAGCGACAATCTTTCCCACCTTGTTATCAAATGCCATCTCTATTTCAGCAATGGACTTGTTTGATCCGTGAAAACAGACTTTTTCCATAGGGAAGCCTGCCTTAATTGCAGTGTAGAGCTCTCCTCCTGAAACTACATCTAGTGAGAGTCCTGCATTTTCCACGATTTTGCACATGGCTATTGTTAAAAATGCTTTACCTGCATAGTTTATCTCGTAATCAATATTGCATTTTTCAAATGCCGTTTTCATCGTTTCGGCATTTTCTTCAATTATATCTTCACTCAACACATAAAGAGGGGTTCCGTATTTTTTTGCCAGCTCCACAGTATCGTGATTTGAAAAAATAAAGTTATCCAATTAAATCTACCTCCAAAATTTTTCTAAGCTTCTCTATTTTTCATTTAAGCTTAGAGAAATATTATAACATTAATACAAAATAAAAAAAAGGCTGCAGAGTAACTACAGCCTTTATATATTGATATTTAAGTTTTTTTCAAGACTTTCCATGCAAAGCTCTCCCCATTGGCAATAGATTCTGTTTGTAAAAACTCAGCTATCGTCTGTCCTATATCCGAAAAGCTCTTTCTCACTCCTATGTTGACAGGATTTACAGAGTCCCCGTATACCAAAACAGGAACATACTCTCTTGAATGGTCAGTGCTCTCGGTAGTAGGATCGCATCCATGGTCTGCATTTATTACCAAAACATCTTCCCTATCCATTTTGCCTATCAACTTGACAAGTTGCTCATCGAAATCCATAAGGGCATTACTGTAACCTTCCACATCGTTTCGATGCCCATATATCATGTCAAAGTCCACTAGGTTTACAAATATCAGACCTCTGTCCACCTCTTCCATCAGTGACATTGTAATTTCCATTCCCTGTTTGTTGTCTTTCATCTTTAAGCTTTTGGTAATTCCGCTGCCTGCAAATATGTCGAATATCTTGCCTACTCCGTATACTCCAAGCCCTTTGCTTTCAACCATGTTTAGCACAGTATCATGATATGGGCTTAGAGAGTAATCGTGCCTGTTTCTGGTCCTCCCATAATTTCCATTCCCCTTCCCTGTGAAAGGTCTTGCGATAACCCTTCCTACAGCCAAATCTCCAGACAGCATCTCACGGGCTGTCTCACACATCCTGTACAATTCTTCAAGAGAAATTACATCCTCATGGGCTGCTATCTGAAACACGCTGTCACCTGATGTATAAACTATGGGAGAGCCGGTCTTAACGTGCTCATCTCCCAATACATTGATTATCTCCGTACCTGAGGCAGGATAATTACCCAAGGTCTTTCTTCCTATTTTGTTTTCAAATTCTTTTATTAAATCTGGGGGAAATCCATCGGGAAACAATGGAAAAGGTTTTTCCAGAACTATTCCTGCCATCTCCCAATGGCCGGTAGTTGTGTCTTTGCCGGGGGACATCTGTGCCGCTTTGCCATAAGCTGCCACAGGATTCTCTGTCCGGGGAATAACACTTACCCCCTCTATCAGGCCCAAGCCCATTTTTTCAAGATTCGGAAGCTTTAGGCTGGGATTTTCCCTATATAGGTTTTCCAAAGTATTGCTTCCTTCATCTCCGTAATCTCCTGCATCAGGCATTTCACCTATGCCTACGCTATCTATCACTAACCATATGACTCTTGACGCCACTTTAATCACCTGCCTCAAATTTTATAAGTATACTACATCAATACCTATAACTAAAACTATTTAAACAAATATTTTCTGCACATGGCGATCGCTGCCAGCGTCTTCCCATCTGTTATGTCTCCATTTTCAATCATGCCCTCCAACTCATCTAATCCAACCATTACGGTATCCATCATTTCGTCTTCGTCCCTGTTCAGTTTTCCTTCAACTAGATTTTCAGTATAATAAATGTGTATTAGCTCATTGGAGAAACCAGGTGTAGTATGTATTTCGCCAATTTTGGTTATATGAGTCGCCTTCATGCCAGTCTCTTCTTCTAACTCTCTTAACGCGCACACTGTCGGGTCCTCTCCTGGATCTATCTTACCAGCGGGCATCTCAAGAAGAACTTTGTCGATGGGTTTTCTGAATTGCCTGACCAAAATCACTTTCCCCTTGTGGTTCGCAAGAATCGCACTTGCTCCCCCATGGGTGATGATTTCCCTCACAGATTTTGTTCCGTTGGTCAGCTCCACATCCTCCACCCTTAAATCTATTATTCTTCCTTTGTAGATTTCCTTGGAATTTATAGTCTTTTCATAAAACATGATTATCCCCTCCATTGCAAAAACCCTGCTTAAACAGGGTTGTTTTCTTTTAAAAGTTTATTTAGTTCGTCGATAAATGTATTCAAATCTTTAAATTGTCTGTAAACGGAAGCAAATCTTACATAAGCGACCTCGTCAAGGTTTTTGAGATTCTCCATGATCATTTCGCCGATAGCGTCTGAAGACACTTCTCTTTCCAATGTCTGGTATACTTCTTTCTCGATATCGTCCACGATAGATTCTATTTGTTTTATTGAAATCGGCCGTTTTTCACAAGCTCTCAATATTCCGTTCATAATTTTATTTCTGTCAAACTGTTCTCGATGTCCACCTTTTTTCACAACCATCAACGGTATGTCCTCGATTTTTTCGTATGTTGTGAATCTCTTTGCGCAATTGAAGCATTCCCGTCGCCTTCTTATTACATTTCCTTCCTCGGTTGGCCTGGAATCAACTACTTTGCTTTCCATGTGATTGCAAAATGGACATTTCAAACGATCTCCCCCTAAATAAAAACTAAGACTATTATAACCCATCATTTTTTTTATGTCCACAATAAGAATGTTTTAAAAAACGACACAAACATTCTTTTCCAGCAAAAAAGACGACCTTTAGGTCGCCGTATAATACTATTTGCTTCTTTTCAAAAAGCTTGGGATATCAAATTGATCCATAGGGCTTGATGGCTGGGCTTTTTGCTGATGCGTCTGCTGAACAGGAGCTGTCTTATTGGAGAACCCCGTAGCTATTACAGTGATCTTTATTTCGTCCTCCATGCTCTCGTCTATAGCAGCACCAAATATAACATTCGCATCTGGATCTGCAGCTTCTCTTGCGATTTCCGCTGCCTGGTCCACCTCGAACAGGGTAAGGTTTGATCCCCCTGTGATGTTTAAAAGTACTCCGGTAGCTCCATCTATCTGAGTTTCCAGCAAAGGACTGTGAATAGCTTGCTTCGCAGCTTCTGCAGCCTTGTTTTCTCCAGTTGCTACCCCGACTCCCATGTGAGCAAGTCCTGTGTCTTTCATAATGGTCTTTACGTCTGCAAAGTCCAAACTTACAAGTCCCGGAATCGCTATAAGGTCAGAAATACCTCTAACCCCTTGTAACAAAACATTATCAGCCATTTTAAAAGCATCTCTCAAAGAGGTAGTCTTGTCTGCAAGCTGCAGCAATCTATCGTTAGGAATCGTAACAAGGGCATCTACGCTATCGCTAAGAAGCCTTATCCCAAGGTCTGCATTGTTCATTCTGACTTTTCCTTCAAAGGAGAACGGTTTTGTTACCACTCCTACTGTAAGAACTCCCATTTCCTTTGCTACTTTCGCGACTATGGGAGCGGCTCCCGTTCCTGTTCCTCCACCCATGCCAGCTGTTACAAAAAGCAGGTCCACTCCTTTTATGGACTCTCTCAGTATGTCTTCACTTTCTTCGGCGGATTTTTGACCAATTTCCGGATTCGCTCCGGCTCCTAATCCTGAAGTTGTTTTTTCGCCTATCTGAATCCTCTCTTGAGCTAAAGATAGAGACAAAGCCTGATTGTCAGTATTTACGACAGCAAAGCTAACTCCCTTCAGTCCCGACTCAATCATTCTGTTGACTGCGTTGTTTCCTCCACCGCCAACACCTATTACCTTTATCGAAGCGAATTGTTCAAATTCCATATCAAATTGAAGCAAAGTAATACCCCCTAGAGAAATAATTATTTTTGTTGAGTGTTGAATGCTGTTAATGTTTATAATATTTTTGTTCTATTTTGTTTAAAAATATCCTTCTTATTATGGCGAAGTTTTGGAACAGCCTAGTACCGAATGTGAATATGGCCGCATAATATAGGGGAATCCCTACTCTGTCACCAAAATATGCCAAAAACGTGGCTATCGTGACATTGCCGAAGAAACCAGAAATGAATATATGAGAATCGAAATGTCCTTCCATTTCAGCTCTAATTCCTCCAAATACCGAATCCAAAGACGCCAACAAAGCTATGGACATGTACGACGTGTATGATGAAGGGAGATCCAAGGGCAAAACAAATCCTAAAAAAATCCCCAATGCAAGTCCTGCTAGTGCTAAAATCATCCGTAAATCACCTTTCCAACAACCTATTACAGGTTGTCCCTGCTTTTAATTACAACTTGTTCTTTTTCTTCGATAGATACATTTATTTCCCAGTGTCTCAAGAGCTGCACTATGCTGTCTTGAGCTTCCAAGCCGGCATACAGGCGATCCTTGTTTCCTATGGCCTCTATTACAAACGGCGTTCCCGCTACATAATCGTCAATATAAATAACCGGCCCGGCACAATCTATCTGGGAATCCCAGGAAAGTCTGTAGCCGTTTATGGCTATCACCTCAGCTCCGTTTGACTTGAGCTCATTGATGATTTCCAGAACATCGCTGTTATGGATAATGAAATTATTAATATTTTCCCCAGGCTCAAGTTCCCTGGTGCTATCGGAGAGCTCCATTCTCAGGCCTTGCCCTGCCACGTCGCCCTTTCCCGTAATTATATCATATTTAACCAGCTCATTGTACAGTTCATTTTCCAAAACTGCGTAATCCGGGTCGTCGACAGAGTAAAATTCCAGCTTTTCTTCGAGTTGTGAAATGCTTTGATACAAATCTTCATTTCTTGTTTTCAGTTGACTGATTTCACTTTGATAGCTGTAGATTGTCTTTGCCGTAATAATTCCGTTCCAGCTTCCAGTTCCTCTTGAAGTGTTAAGAAAGAACACAGCCATGATCAATCCGGATATGGCAAAAACAACGAACACCTGCCACTCAGACTTCTTAAACTGCCTTTCCATCATTCTTCACCAACCGGCTTGGCATATCTGAAGTTTATTGTTCTGTCGTATTTTTCAACTGTTAATTCTTCCATCTCTTCTATGGATACGCTTATGTAATTAGCCCTCATTATATCTGCTATGCCCGCTCTTATGAGTATTGCCGATCTCAAGGTTTTAGCATCTCCTATGACCTTAAAGACAAAGGGTCTGGAATGCCTGGCTCCGTTTATGTTTATATGACTTCCTGCTAGTCTGATTTCAGATATGCTAACCAGCCTCTCTCCGTTAATAGAAATCGCTTCCGCACCGGCTGCATTAAGTTCGTTAACCAGTAAAAGCAAGAGTTCTGAATTGTAAAGAAAGGGATCAAAGCCGTCGTTCTCGACGCTGTCGTAATCAAGGGTTATCTGAAGCCCTTCACCTTCAAGATCAGTTTGACCTGAATAAGTCCTGGCGTCGCTAACGTCTTGAAGCAATCTTTCGATGTACCTGCTGTTGTCCGCTGCTTGAGATTCAAATTCCGCTACTCTGCTGGACAGTTCCCCAGCCCTTTGGGAAAGTTCGGTATTTTCTCTTTTAAGCTGATTTAGCTCGATCAAAAGATCATCTGCCCTTTGGCTGCTGACCAGCCCCCCCAAGTTTCCTATAGTCTGCATCTGAAGCACAATCATCACTCCAATGATCACGCAGATTACAGCTATCTCCACTCTTCCTTTAAACTTTTTCAATATATTCTCTCCTTGTTACCTTGGAGTATATGTTGGATTTCCTCCATGGGTTAAATCTACGATCATCCTGTCGTCATTTTCAGTTAAAAATGTGTATAAAAAATTGATTCTCGACTGTATGTTTTCTTTGTCCTTGACTTTTATTATACTACCACCATTTGTATATATATGCAAATGTTTTTCTTTTGTTACGTTTATTTCCGATATTCTCCCAGTTAACTCAAAATCTTTAAGCAACCCCAGCACCCCGAGTATATTGTTTCCAACCCAAGCAGGTTCGATTGCCAGTTTCTGCGCTTCGCTCTTTAGAGTAGCAGCATCTTCAAGCCCGGTTATCAACGGTACTGTCCATTTTGTCAATTTCTCTGCGACTTCTGCTACCACTCCCTGCTCGTCAAGATATATATAGCCACCGCTTACCGACACTATGCAAATGGGTTCTCTTTCTGTAATGTATACTCTGAGCCTGTCAGGAAAAACCCTTATGATGCTGGCTTCTTTTACGTAACCCAGTTTTTTCATGGAATCTACCGCTTCAGATGTTTTGACCAGAAATATATTTTCTCCCTCCACAAGCCCTGAGGCTTCTCTTAAATCTGATTCTTCGATTTTCTCGTAATCAAAGTATTCAATTGACTCAATGTTGAAAAAATCAGTTAAAAACCATATATAGGTTAATAATACCATACAAGCCGAAACGAACAGTACAAAAAACAACTTGCTTAAGTTTAGTTTAAGATTGTCTTTTTTCCTTTTGTCCATATTATCTACCGTCTTTTCCGGATCGAATTATTTTTTTCATCTCTTTATAAAAAATCACATCAGACTGAGGTATAGCTTTTTTTGCTGCTGCTGCTTTCATATTATTTAACTTTTCCGGATTTTCCATGAGAAAATCGACTGTGCTTTTCAAAATTCCGGAATCTTGCTTCAAATCACTGTCCAGTATCAAAATCCCCCCCCCATCATCTGTCAAAGATCGAGCGTTGAATTCCTGATGGTTGTCCGTAGCATAAGGATAGGGAATCAAAACCGCCGGGGTTCCGGTTGCAGACAATTCCGCAACGCTCATTGCCCCTGCCCTAGAAACCACTAAATCTGCACATGAGTAAATCTCGTAGATGTGGTCGCTGTAAGGAAGCACTTTTATCCCAGGTGATGCATCCGGATCGATGGAATTTTGTTTAAGCATCTCCAAGAAGCTTTCGTAGTTGGCTTTGCCGGTTATATGGATTATTCGAATCTTGTCATGATCTTTTTTATCCTTAATCAATTCGAGCATCCCGTTGTTGATTGAAGCAGCTCCTAAGCTTCCTCCTGCTGAGACGATTACGAAATCATCTTCACTGAAACCAAATTTTTCTCTAGCCGACTTTTTATCAGTCTCAAAAAACTCTTTTCTCACAGGGTTTCCGCTCAAGAAGACCTTGTCTTTATCTCTAAAATACCTTTTAGCTTCAGGGAAGCTAATAGCTACCTTGTCCACAAACCTAGATAAAAGTTTGTTGGTAGCTCCAGGAAAAGCATTCTGTTCGTGGATAATCGTAGGGATTCTCATTCTGGAAGCAATCAATAGAACCGGGCCGCATACATATCCTCCCATGCCTATCACAACATCAGGATCGTAGTTTTTAATAAGCCTCTTGGCATCCAACATCCCCATAACAAGCTCCTTGGCACTTTTTATCGTGTCCATGGATAGCTTCCTTGCAAATCCCTTGACCCTTATTGTTTCGAGTTGATAGCCAGCATTAGGGACTATCGTCTTCTCCATGCCTCTATCAGTGCCGACAAACCTGATCTCAGCACCATCCTCGTATTCGCTTATCGCCTTTGCTATTGCTATTGCCGGATAAATATGCCCTCCGGTTCCGCCAGCCGCTATCAACACTTTCATTTTTGCCTCCTTTTTGGGGTTACATGCCTGGATATATTCAACAAAATCCCCATTCCTCCCATTAAAAACACAACTGACGTTCCTCCGGCACTGATGAAGGGGAGTGGTATGCCCGTTACAGGTATCAGCTGAGCGACGACTGCAATATTTATCACCACCTGGAGTCCTATCATAAGTATCAACCCGAAAGCCAACAGAGATGAAAATGAATCTGGTGCATTTACTGCCACATTAACGCCTCGCCAAATCAACACTAGGAAAAATACCAAAATCAGAAGGGTTCCTATCAAACCAAGCTCTTCACCTATATGGGCAAATATGAAGTCGTTTTGAGGTTCCGGTAAAAAGAACATCTTTTGCTTTCCGTTCCCGAGACCCTGTCCGAAAACGCCCCCAGATCCAAGGGCCAGTATCGACTGCCGTGACTGCCATCCGCTGCCTGTGATGTTTGCTTCCGGCGACAAAAATGCTTCAAGTCTATCTCTTCTCCATCCTGATGCAATCAAATATACAATGATTGAAACCACACCGCCGAATAGCCCACCCAAGTGCAACATATTGCCTCCAGCTACGAACAGCATACCCAGTATAAGGCAGGCAATTATTATTGCTGTGCTAAGATTAGGTTGGAGGTATATAATGCCGCTAAATACGCCCATTAGAATCAAATATGGCACAAACCCGCTGAAAAACTTCCTTACATCCTCCTTGATGCAGGAAAGGGAAGCAGCCATGAATATTATTATTGTAATCTTTGCCACTTCAGAAGTCTGAAGGGTCAACCCTCCGATTCTTATCCACCTGTACGCGCCATTGGCATAATAACCTATGCCTGGCACGAACACAAGTACAAGCAGTATGAACGATAACCCTAGCAACGGAAGGGCAAATCTTTTGTAAATTTTATAATCTATTCTGGATACGAACAACATTACAAATATTCCCAAAACGGAATATATAAGCTGCCTACGGAATATTGCGTATTGATCGTCGTACAGCGCACTGGACTGGTATATGCTGGCACTAAATACCATAACCACTCCCACACAAGTCAATGCTATGACGCTGAATGTTATCCAAAAGTCTGAAGGATAAATTTTTTTCATGCCAAGTCCTCCATCCCGCTTAAAGTTTGTTTACCAGATCTTTGAAAATCCGTCCTCTTTCTTCGTAGCTCTTAAACATATCCCAACTGGCACAAGCCGGAGAAAGCAATACAGTATCTCCTGACTTGGCAAATTCCTTAGCTTTAACCACAGCATCTTTCAGGTCCAAACACTTTTCTACACTATTGTAACCCGCTTTTCGGGCAGAGCCTATGATTTGATCCGCTGTTTCTCCGATTAAGAACACTTTCTTGGCTTTTCCTGCAAAAACCTCCACCCATTCTGAAAAATCAGCTTTTTTATCGTATCCACCTGCTATTAGTACTACTGGTCCATCTATGGCATTCAACGCAATTATACCTGCATCCGTATTCGTCCCTTTCGAATCATTGTAGTAGTCTATTCCACTTAGGTTTCTTACAAATTCGAGCCTGTGCTCTACTCCTTTGAATTCATTCAGAGCTTGGGAAATCACTTTGGGTTCCACTCCGGCAAAAAATGCTGCGGCAATTGCTGCCAATGCATTTTTCACATTGTGAAGCCCCGGGATTTTCAGGCTTTTTCTTTCCAATATCCGAACAGATTCACCGTTTTGGGCAGCCATTAACCAATCGCCATGAAGATAAGCACCGTTTTCCAGCATATCTGTTATGCTAAAATATACGACCCTGCAGCTTGAATCCTCTGACATGGCTTTTACAATCTCATCATCCTTATTTAAAACCAAAACATCGTCAATCTGCGAATTTCTGTAGATGTTTTTTTTGGCTCTGACATACTCTTCCATCGTCTTGTGTCTATCCATATGATCGGGAGTAATGTTGAGAACAACAGCTATATTCGACCTGAACCGATCTATCGTTTCCAATTGAAAACTGCTTAACTCCGCAATTATATAATCCTTCTCGGCAGGTTTTTCAATGAAATCCACGATGGGATTTCCAATATTTCCTCCTAAAAAGGCATTGAATCTACTTTTTTTGAATATTTCGTATATCAAGGTCGTAGTGGTGGTTTTTCCATTTGTCCCTGTTATGCCTAGAAACCTTCCTTTAGAGTACCTATAGGCAAGTTCCACTTCTCCAATGAGCTTAATCCCATGCTTTAAAGCCTTTAGTACTATTTCGTTGTCCAAGGGAACGCCCGGACTTAGTATTGCCTCATCCGCATCAAAAAACAACTCATCAGCCCCTCGATTGTCATAGACACCTTCTACTCCAGGCATTTCCAATATATTTATTACGTCAGAATTTTCCAGTGCACTTTTGGGATCATTGTCAAACAGTATTATCTTAAAGCCTTTTCTCAAAAGAAATTTGGCGCTGGAAACTCCACTTTTACCTAAACCTATTATAATCTTCTTTTTATCCACGATTGCCACCCACTTGTTTATAATATGCTCAAAATCCCTACAAATGCAAAGACAGCCGAAGCCATCCAGAACCTTTGTACGACTTTGACTTCATCCCAACCAGATAACTCAAAATGGTGATGTATGGGTGTCATTTTAAATATCCTCTTGCCCTTTGTAGCTTTAAAATATAGCACCTGCATCACTACAGAAAGAGATTCCAATACGAAGACAGCTCCTGCTATGAGCATCACTAAGGGACTGCGAGTCACCAACACCATTGCAGAAAGTGCACCTCCCAATGCCATAGATCCTGTATCGCCCATAAAAACCTTAGCAGGATGATAATTTACCTTTAAAAATCCAATTAGCGCTCCGGTTAGGGCAGCGGCAAATATTGAAACCGTTTCTTGAGAAAACAGCATGCCCATCGCTATGAAAACTACAAAGCTGAATATAGAAACTCCTGATGCCAACCCGTCGAGACCATCTGTAAGATTCACTGCATTTACAAAGGCTAAAACCACAAATATCATAAACGGAACATAAAACCACCCCAGATCGATGAAAACATCTGTAAATGGAACCAATATATCCGAACCTACAGATCTCATGCTGAATATGGTCAAAAACAAGGAAAGACCCAGCTGTAAAACTATCTTCTGCCATGCTCTTAGCCCCAAGTTCCTCTTCAAAACGACTTTTATATAATCATCCAAAAACCCAATCAATCCAAAGCCTACAAAAGAAGCGGCTATAATGGCAAACTCGCTGTTCTTCCGGGAAAAGACTATAGAAGCAGACAACGCTGCGACAATAATAATTATTCCACCCATTGTTGGAGTTCCGCTTTTTGCCTGGTGGCTTTTAGGTCCTTCATCCCTAATGGTCTGACCGAATTTTAATTTTTTTAAAAAGGGTATCGCTATCGGCGATAATGCCAAAGAGAGTAAAAGCCCTGCCATGAGGCTTGCTGCTATTTCAAACATATTGTATTCCTTTCCTAGTTAAGACTTTTTATATATTCTTCCATTCTCATTCCTCTAGAGCCTTTTATCAATATAACCGCTTTTTTTTCGACGAGTGACTTCAGATAATCCAACAAGTCCAGCTTATCTTCGAAGTGTATCGAACGCTCCCGGTCCAAGCCCGATTTTTCGGCCCCTTCATTGTAAAAACGGCTTTTTTCTCCTATTGTTAGGATAAGCTCCACTCCGGACTCCTTGGCATAAGCTCCCACTTCCCTATGATAAGTCTCCGAATCAGGGCCGATTTCGAACATGTCACCCAAAACGGCTACAAGCATATTGTCATCTTTTTTATATAGCTTCAACACGTCGAGGGCGCTCTTCATTGAACCAGGGTTGGCATTGTAGCTGTCATTGATTACCACGCTGTTTTTTACAGATGTTATATCCATCCTGTTCTCACCCGGCAAATACTCGTCAAGACCGAGCTGTATTTCCTTTTGGTTCAGTCCCAATAGCTTTCCTACGGCTATAGCATCCAGGCAATTATACACATTGTGAATTCCAGGCAGCCTGAATCTGTACTCCTCTATTTGAGAACCAGCTTTTTCAAGGACTCTCATTTTAACCCCATACATATCTGTATGGTAACTCATGCATTTTAGATCCAATTCCTTGCTGTCTACCCCTACTTTATAAAGCTTAAAGCCCTCGGCCTTGATTTTGACCAACATGTCGTCATCTCCGTTAATTATACCTGTCTTGTTCATATCCAAAGTTGAAAATATCTCAGCTTTCGCTTTCAATATGTTTTCTCTGGTTTTTAGCTGCTCAAGGTGAGCAGTTCCGATATTTGTTATCACTGCTATGTCGGGTTTGGCTATTTCAGCCAGAACTCTAATTTCTCCAAGTCCGCTCATTCCCATTTCAAATACGGCGCTTTGAGTTTTGTCGTCCATATCAAAGACCGTCAGAGGAAGACCTATGTGATTGTTTTTATTGCCTTTTGTGGCTATTGTTTCGTACCTGCTAGACAGAACAGCTTTTATTAAATCCTTCGTGGTCGTCTTTCCGCTGCTGCCGGTTACTGCCACTATGGGACAGGTGAACTGTTTTCTATACGCTGATGCCAGGTCCTGCAGCGCCCGCACAGTATCATTCACTTTTATTATAGCCATATCCGACTTGTGATTTACATCTTTTTCAACAAATACGGCAACTGCACCTTTATTTTCGGCTTCTTCCAACAAGTCGTGTCCGTCAACCCTCTCACCTTTTATGGCGATGAAAAGATCTCCTTTTTTAAGCTGCCGGGTATCAATATTTACTCCGCGTATCTCTAAACCGCATCCGGGGCTTATCAATTCTCCCCTCACCGCATCTACTGCTTCATTTATCTTGATTGGATTCATTGTCTTTAAGGATCTCCTTAATAATTTCTCTCTCATTAAATGTAATCTTCTCGCTATTTACGACCTGCCAAAGCTCGTGTCCTTTGCCTGCAAGCAAAACCATATCGTCTTTTTTTGCCATCTTCAGTGCCGTTTCTAAAGCCTTTCTTCTATCAGGAACTCGTATATAACTTCCGCCGGTTTTGACTATTCCTTCTTCGATGTCATCAATGATTCTATCGGGATTTTCCCACCTTGGATTATCCGATGTGAGTATAGAAAAGTCGCTCAGTTTGCCGGATATTTCTCCCATGATAGATCTCTTAGTCACATCTCTGTCTCCACCACATCCAAAAACGGTAATAAGCCTTCCCTTGGTGGTATTTCGCAAAACTTTTAGAATGTTCTCCAAGCCATCAGGGGTATGAGCAAAATCAATTACTACTTCGAATTCCCTTGCAACATCTATACGCTCCAGCCTTCCCGGAACTCCCTTTATCTCCTTGATGCACTCTAATATCCCGTCTTCAGGCATACCTTCGTTTCTGGCAGCAAGTATTGCCGCTGAAAGATTGTATACGTTGAATCCTCCTATTTGATTGGTAATGCAGGGAAGCCTCTTGCCGTCTATATCAATTACAAATGTCGTTCCTTTGTCGTCTGCTGAAACTCCACTTATCTTCCCATCTGCAACGGCCTTCAGCCCATAGCCTGTAACCTTGTACTTCCCATTTTTTTTCTCCTTGTAAAGCCTGAGTCCGTAGTCATCATCGGTATTTACCACCCCATAGCCAATTTCAAAATCGAACAATCTTTTTTTCGCATTGAAATAGCTTTCCATAGTCTTGTGAAAGTCTAGATGATCCTGAGTTAGATTTGTGAAAACAGCGCCGGAAAAGCACACATCCTCCACTCGGTATAGGTCTAGGCCATGAGATGAAACCTCCATCACCACATACTCTGCACCTTGTTCTTCCATTGCCCGTAAAAGCCTTTGAATCTCTACGGATTCAGGAGTCGTATGTTCAGATTCCAACTCTAAACCCTTACAATAATTCCCCAAGGTTCCTATTATTCCGGTCGTCTTTCCCCAGTATTCGAGTATGCTTCTTAAGAAGTAAGCTGTACTTGTTTTACCGTTGGTGCCTGTTATCCCTATTACTTTCAGCCTTTTAGAAGGATCTCCGTTTAATACCGCAGCAGCCTTTGACATGGCCTTTCGTGCGTTTGGCACCTTTAGATAAGCATGATTCATGACTTTGCTATTGGGTTCTTTTTCTGACAAGACTGCAACGGCACCTTTAGATATAGCTTCATCAATATAGTTATTGCCGTCTGACTCAAAACCTGATATGGCGATAAACAAATCCCCAGGTTTGCACTTTCTCGAGTCAAACTCCAGTCCGGTTATATCCTTATCAGCGTTTCCATACATGAGCTGACAATCTATTTTTTCAAGAATTTTTGAAAGTTTCATGGCACACCTCTTGAATCATATTTAAATATTATTGGGGATGCTTAAATTCTACTACAACCCCTGTTCCCTTCTCTACGAGTTCACCCGCTTCTGGCATCTGCGATACTGAAAATCCACCTTTTCCTAAAATATCCATAGCAAGCCCGCTTCGCCTGAGTACGTCCATGGCATTGTTGATGCTCATATCCATTACATTAGGCACGGTTACCATTTCCCGGTCTTCATTTCCCAATGAGGACGCCGTAAACCTGACCTTTGTACCTTTTTCTATCAAATTCCCGGGCATCGGACTTTGATCTACTACAATGGCTGTTTCGTCATCTGTGTCTCCTGTCACCTCATAGTCGATTTCCAGTCTGTCTAAAACCTCTATCGCTGTCTGCATATCCTGATTCCTAATATCAGGAACTATATCCGTATTTCCGAAGTCAGCTTGATTTTCTGAAGGAACATTCAAATACTTCAAAGTGTTTTTTATTATTTCTATCGCTATAGGTGCAGCTGTGGTGCTTCCTGTAGCTCTGCTGCTTTCAGGTTCGTCGACCAAAAGCAGTATGGCTATCTGAGGATCTTCCACCGGTGCAAATCCAAAAAATGAAGTCACATAGGTTCCGGGAGCGTATCTTCCGTCTACAATTTTTTGGGCTGTACCAGTTTTGCCTCCGATGCTGAAGCCCTCTGCCAGATCTGTCATTGTCTTGTTTTCGTCTATCACATTTTTCATAGCTTCTTTAACTGCCGCAGATGTTTCCTTGGATACTATCTGCCTTACCGGATCGCTCTCAAATCTTCTTATGATCTTGTTGCCCTCGTTGGACCTTATTTCCTTTACCATGGTTGGCTGTACATATTTACCGTCATTTACCACCGCTGTAAGGGCCGTCACCAACTGTATCGGCGTCACGCCTATGCCCTGACCGAATGACTTGGTGGCATAATCCACATTCTTGACATTTGTATTAATAGGAACTATTCCGTACTCCTCGCCGTCTAGCTGAATTCCCGTCCTATCACCTAAACCGAAATTATAAAGATATTTGTAAAATACCGCTGGGTTCATTTTCATGATCGTCTCCACCATGACTGGATTGCAGGAGTTTGTAACCGCCTCTAGGAAAGTCTCTTCACCATGTTTGTCAGGGAATATATGGCATCGGATTCTTATTCCATCTACCATAATAAAGCCTTCGTCATAAAATACGGTATCCGGCCTTACTACGCCTTCCTCCAGCGCAGCGGCAGCTGTTATGACCTTAAACGTAGAGCCCGGCTCGTAATTGAAGCTCACGGCGGGGTTGTTCCACATTATCTGTTGCTGTTCACCAAAGTTTTTTCCCTCCAAGTCATCTGAGAGCCTTAAAGAAATTTCTTCACTTATAAGACGAGGATTGTTTAGATCGTAATCCGGCTTTGAAGACATACCCAATACTTCGCCTGTTTTGGGATCCATCGCTATTGCAATTAAACGCTTTGGATTTAAAGTTTCCATGCTGCCCTCCAAAGCCGATTCGATAAAGTGCTGAATAATCGAATCCACTGTAAGGACTACATGGTCGCCAGGAACCGCTGGTATGGTGATTTGGTATCCTGAAGGTACCTTTTGGTTCTTTCCGTCTTTTTCATAGACCAACACACCGTCTTCACCGCTAAGCTCATCCTGGAAAATCCTTTCAATTCCATACAAGCCTTGGTGGTCGCTGCCCGTAAATCCAAGTATATATGAAGCAAAATTTCCATTGGTGTAGTATCTTTTTTTATCCTCTGAAATTTCGATGCCTCTGAATCCTTGATCGTTGATTTTAAATGCCTTGTCATTGTCTACCTTCCTGGCAATCAAAACCATGGTTGATTCCTCATTGGAGATTTTGTTTACGGTTTCCTCGAGGTCAAGTCCAAGCACCTCGCTTAAGAATGCTCCGACCTCTTGAGGATCTTCGATATTCCCAGGCCTTGCGTAAATGCTGCTGGCAGAAGCATCTTGAGCCAATATGTTCATATTTCTGTCATAAATATCGCCTCTTGTGGCAGTTATAGGGATTTCGCCCATAAGCTGGTTGATTTGGGCATCAGTAAGATTTATAGAATTATAAGCTTGAATATAGGTTAGTTTTGCAGCAAGCACTATGAAAAGTATTGAAAATACAAAAAAGGCAAATATCAGCCTTTTTTTTCTTCTTAAGTGATATAAGGACAATTTGAGACCTCCATATCAGTTGATCAAGTTAACGATCCATGAAACTAATTTGCTTTCATCTTTTTGGGCGCTTTCCGTTTCCATCCTGGTTTGAACAAGCTGTGCACCGTTGGACAGCGCCATGTACGTAAATTGCTCGCCGTCAGGCTCAACCATGCCGAGCTCATCTTTTGCATAGTTTTCTATGTAATTCAAATCCAAGCTTGAAAGCAGCTGACCCTCTTTTGTATCGTTGATCATCTGAATTTCTTTTAAATCTTTTTCGAATTGAACGATATACTTATTAATATTATTTATTCTCGAGTGCTGGAATAGTATCCCCATCCCTAAAAGAAAAAGAGTGGCTACGATTAAAAGACATTTGATCTTGGTACTACCTTTGATACGTCTCTTTTTCTCGTATTTGTCTCTGATTCTTGCAATAGCGATATCGTCGTCTTCTAGATAATAATTATAAAGCTTTTTTTCAGAGATTACCACAACAAACACTCCTTTAAATTAAATTTTTTCAGCGACCCGCAGTTTGGCGCTTCTGGATCTTGCATTATTGTTTATTTCTTCTTCTGACGGATACATAGGTTTTTTGGTTATGATCTTGATTTTTGGAATTTTACCGCATTGACATATCGGAAAATCCGGAGGGCAAGTACATGGATCATTCATTTCCCTATACTTTTGCTTTACTATTCGATCTTCAAGGGAATGAAATGTGATTATTGCAATCCTGCCTCCATTATCCAGGCATTCTACGCTGTCTTCAATTGAATCATTCAATATCCCCAGCTCGTTGTTTACCTCTATCCTGACTGCTTGAAAAGTTCTTCGTGCAGGATGTGGTCCTTCTCTTCTGAATTTTGCAGGTATTGCAGATTTTATGATTTCAGAAAGCTGAAATGTCGTATCTATCGGCTTTTCTTTTCTTTTTGACACTATCAAAGTAGCGATTCTTTTCGCAAACTTTTCTTCTCCGTAATTCTTAATTATCTTAAATATTTTTTCCTGAGGATACTCGTTTACAACTTCCCAGGCGCTTATGGGATTTCTCTTGTCCATCCTCATATCCAGTCTTGCATCGGAATTGTAGGAAAAACCTCTTTCTTTGTCATCCAGCTGGAAGGACGATACCCCCAGATCCATCAGTATTCCGTTTACCTTGTGGATGTTTAGAGTTTCAAGCACGTGCTTGATGTCGCTGAAGTTGCTTCTTGCATAAAGCCTCGTACAAGAAAAGTTCTCCAGTCTTTCTTTAGCCCTAGCAAGTGCGTAGTCATCCTGGTCTATGCCTATAAGCGTACCCTTTTCACTTAGTCTTTTACATATTTCATAGCTATGTCCAGCTCCTCCAAGGGTACAGTCGACGTAAATTCCGTCTTCTTTAATATTTAGATTTTCTATGCATTCTTCAAGCATTACGCTTTCGTGTTTAAGTTCCATGCTATCTCTCCCGTCATATCCCAAGCATTGCCATTTTTTCTGCTATGGCATCGTAGCTTAAGTCATCTTCTCCATTGTAGTCGTTCCAAGTGTTCTCATTCCATATCTCTAGTCTCGCGGAAACTCCTATTATGAAGGTTTCCTTGTCTATACCTGCATATTCTCTCAGGTTTGAAGGAATCATGATTCTGCCTTGCTTATCCAGTTCGCATTCTGCCGCTCCGGCAAAGAAGAATCTAGAAAACGCTCTTGCGTCCTTGCTTGATATTGGGAGAGTTCTTATTTTTTCTTCGAATTTTGACCATTCATCCATGGGAAATACAAAAAGACATTTATCCAAACCTTTGGTAACGATAAACTTTACGCCGAGTTGTTCTCTGAATTTTGAAGGAATTATTAGTCTTCCTTTTATATCGATGTTGTGTTGATATTCACCAATGAACATTCCGACACCCCGATCCCCCACTATTAGCCATATTATACCACTATCCCCCACTTTGTACAAGAATATTTGGGTTTCTGAATGTTTTTTTTACAAATAAAAAAACAAGCCCTTAAATCCAGGCTTGTCTTCTTATTTTATCGGGCTTTGACTTCTTATTTTCTTTAGATACAAGGTACAGATCATTATCACTGCGAAGCTTATAAGCTGGGCTACTCGCATATTCATGAACATCAGGCTATCCGTTCGAAGCCCTTCTATGAAAAACCTTCCCGCTGAGTAATATATGCCATATATAAGTATTAGTTCTCCGTCAAACTTTTTCTTAGTCTTTTCATAAAAAAGAACTATTCCCAGAACCAGTAGATTCCAAATGGATTCATACAAAAACGTGGGGTGCACTTGTATAAGACCTTTTACCGGATCCATGACGGTTATAGCCCATGGCAAATCCGTTTCAGCTCCGTATGCCTCCTGATTGAAATAATTGCCCCATCTTCCTATGCTTTGTCCTAAAGGAAATGCAGGTGCAAAAACGTCTAGGACTTTCGTAAATTTCAGTTTTTTAACACGGCATACCACATAACCGGTTAAAAAGGCTCCAATCAAACCTCCATGTATGGCAAGTCCTCCTTCCCATATCATAAAAATTTCTTTGGGATTGGCAAGATAATAATCTAGCTTGAACGCGACGTAGTACAATCTTGCCCCGATCATTGCGGCAGGAATGCTCACCAGCACAATATCCAGTATATCATCACTTATAATTCCCTGTTTCTTGCCTCTATGGGTTGCGATAAGGATTCCGATCAATATCGCCGATGAAATCAATATTCCATACCATCTTACTTCCAAGCCGAATAAACTGAAGGCTATTGGATCAGGCATTGCAATCACTCCTTGTTTTTTTGTCATAATATCATTATATTCCCATACATGATTTCAGGCAATAAAAAAGCCCTTTTTACAAGGGCTTTTAAGTTTGACTTAAGTTTACACTATTTCTACCATTTGTCCGTTTTTCACGCCTGCAGCATTGCCTTCTTCCACATCCACGTGCATCTCCAGGGCATATTTGTCACTGACTCTGACAAGAACATTATCAAAAATCAATCCTCGTTTCCCGTCGACTTTCACTTGAACTTCGTCTTTGTCCTTCAATCCAAAATTTTCTGCATCCGAAGTGTGCATATGAATATGTCTAGAAGCGATAATAGCCCCTTCAGGAATTTCTACCTGACCTGCAGGTCCTGTCAAGACAACTCCCGGAGATTCCTTGATGTCTCCAGAATCTCTAACCGGCGGCTTCACTCCAAGCACAAAGCTGTCTGCTACTGAAATTTCCAACTGAGTATCAGGTCTTACCGGTCCAAGAATTCTGACACCTTTAATAGTTCCTTTAGGTCCTGTTATATCCACTTTCTCTTCACAAGCAAATTGCCCAGGTTGAGAAAGATCTTTAAACTTAGTTAATTCATGTCCTTCTCCGAATAAAACTTCCAAATCTTTTTGCGATAAGTGAATATGTCTGTTTGACATAGCTATTGGTACAAGTTTTTTCATTATATACGCCTCCATATGACTTTTCCTTAGAATATTTTATCACACACCATAAGCATTACAAAGTAATCCTTTGATGTTTTTTCATGTTTTTTACTTTTCCGAGCTATTTCTCACTAGGATTTCTTGTGCGTGATCAAGACTTTTTTGAGACTGACTGCCGTCAATCATGGTCGCTATAACCCTGATTCGGTTTTTTTCATCCAAAAGATTAAACAATGTTTTGGTTTTGCTTCCCTCCACTTTTTTCACCACCTCAAAGTGCGCAGCGGCCATGGAGGCTATCTGGGGCAGGTGCGTGATGCTTATTATCTGGTGGTTCATGCCAAGCTCTTTTAGCTTTTTCCCTACGGCTCCTGCTGCATTGCCACTTATGCCTGTATCTATCTCGTCGAATATCAGAGTTGAAGTGCTATGCTCAGTGCTTATCGCACTTTTTACAGCCAGCATCAATCTGGAAACTTCTCCTCCCGAAGCAATTTTAACTAAGGGCTTATCTTCATCCCCTACATTTGTCCTTACATGGAATTCAAGGTCATCTATTCCCTGACGGGTAAAGCACTTTTCTTCTGTGCATGTTTTGGTTACCACTTTGAACCTGGCATTCTCCATAGCCAGCTCTCCTAAATGAGCATTTATTCCCCTGGAAAAATCCCTGCCTGCTTCCTTCCTCATATCACTTAAAACTAAGGCTTGTTCCAAATACATGCCTTTTAAGGTCTCTAACCCTTTATCCAGCTCATCTATAAAGATATCCCGTTTTTCTATTTGATCTATTTTTTCCATCAATTCTATTTTGTAATCAGCAACATCATTGAGTTCAGGACCATATTTTCTCTTTAATAAGATGAGTTTATTCAGCTTGGCCTGCAGATCGTTAAGTTCGTAATCGTCAAAAACCACTTTTTCCTTGTAATCTCTAATCGAATAAGCTATGTCTTCCAGATTTGCCATAACATCACCGAGTCTGTCGGAAAGATCTCTAACTGATATATCCACTTTCCCCATGTCTTCAAGGCTTTTTTTTGACTTTCCCAGCTGGTCCATGACAGAAGCGTCGCCGCTGTAGAGCCACTCATATGCTTGGTTTGAATGATTGAAGAGAATTTCAGAATTTTCAAGGACTTTGATTCTTTTTTCAAGCTCTTCATCTTCTTCTTCATGAAAACCCACTTCTGATATCTCGTTTAATTGAAACTTTAAGATATCCAATTCCCTTTCGATATTTGATATAGATTTCAAGAGCTCTTCTCTCTGCCTTTTAAGGCCGATCCACTCGTCGTACAAATCGGAAACTCGTTTTTTTTGATCTTTTATCTTCTCTCTGCCATAAGCATCAAGGATCTTTACGTGCTCATCTCTGTTTAGCAGCAAATTATGGTCTCTCTGGCTGTGAATGTCTACAAGTCTGTCGCCAATCTTTTTCAGGTCATTTACATTTACCAAGATGCCATTTACCCTGCATACGTTTCTTCCGCTTGAATGAAGCTCCCTGGATAATATCAGCTGACCGTTTTCATCCCCGCCCATTTCATCAAGCAGCACCGCTATTTCTCCGGGAAGCTTTTCAAAAACAAACATAGCTTGCACCAGCAGCCTATCCTTACCCTTTCTTATCATGTCCTTGTTTCCTCTAGCCCCCAAAGAAAGCATTAATGCATTTAAGATTATGGATTTCCCTGCTCCGGTTTCACCTGTTATAACGTTGAAGCCGGAATAGAACTCTATCATTACGTTTTCAATCAATGCAAAATTTTTTATGTTGAGTTCAGCTAGCATGACAGACCTCCCTTAAGCGTCATTTCATAAGCTTCTTAAACTTTTCAACAACATCCACTACCTTGTCTTGATTTCTGATCGCGACAAATATGGTGTCGTCCCCTGCCAAGCATCCTACTACATCGGACCACTCCATTGAATCTATCGCTACTGAGGCAGCCATCGCTCCCCCTGAAAAGGTTTTTATCACAACAAGGTTGCCGCTGTAGTCGATACTTACCACAGACTCTCTAAATACGTTTACTATCCTTTCGCTCAACTGGTTTCCACCGGCATCTCTAAAGGGCGCATACCTGTGCCTACCGCTCTTGCTCATTATTTTAATGAGCCTCATGTCCTTTATATCCCTTGATACTGTCGCTTGTGTGACGTGAAACCCGGATTCCTTAAGCTGCTTGGCGAGTTCATCCTGTGTTTCGATTTCCTCATTCTCAATAAGCTCCAAAATTTTTGCTTGTCTGGCAACTTTCATAAGATACGCTCCTCACATTATTCTTTATATGCGTTCAGATAGCTTTCTCCTTAGTATTTCAAAGAAATTGTTTCCTTTGAATTTTATCAGCTTCACTTTTTTATCAGATTTTTTTAAATAAATAGAGTTTTGGTTGATATCTAAAAACCTCTGCCCATCAACTGCTACCACTACATTTTTGTCTTTTGATTCCGTTTCCACCCTAATCGTCTTCTTAGCATCCAGCACGATGCTTCTGTTATGAAGGGAATGGGGACATATGGGAGTTATTATGAACAGGCTGTCGTTGGATGGCTCAATTATCGGCCCTCCGGCTGAAAGGGAATACGCAGTTGAACCGGTAGGAGTAGATATGATCAGCCCATCTGCTCTGTACTCCTCTATAAGGTTTTCATTCCCGTATATTTTTATGTCTATAAGCCTAGTATTTGCACCCCTGCTCACCACTATGTCGTTTAGAGCTACAAATCCCTTATCAGTAGGCAAGTCTTCGATATTCATATCAATCATCATTCTTTCTTCTATGTCGAAGCACCCTCGCAACAGGTATTCAAGACACATGTCTACGTCCTTTTCCTCTACCTCTGCTAAAAAACCTAGTTTCCCGTAATTGATTCCAAAAAACGGTATGTCATTCTTTCCTGTTTTTCTTACGGCTTCCAAAATGGTTCCGTCGCCACCAAGCACTATAATGCAATCTGTAGAATTGAACATCCGCTCTTCGTCGATGACAAGTCCCGGATGATCGATCATTCCTTTTGTGTTCTCAGCTCCAAAAACAGTGATGCCGTTTTTATTGAGAAAATCTATAATATACCTGGCATTGCGAAAACAGTCGCTTTTACCGGTGTTTATGTACAATCCAATGTTTTTCATTTATATCCCGCCAATACTGCATATTTATTATATTGCATATAATTATTATAAATTATTAAATGCATTTTGTATCGCTTTATCCGCATAATCTTGATTTTTTTCCTCAGATATCCCCATATGCTCTACCCATAAAAGGTACTCTATGTTTCCTTTCGCTCCTTTGATCGGCGAATAATCAATGCCTTTCGGAGTTAATTCGTTATGAGAAAAATAACCTGTTATTCTTTCGATTACCTCCTTATGTATCCCTGGGTCTTTTACTATGCCGTGCTTGCCGACTTTATCCTTACCCGCTTCAAACTGAGGTTTGATCAGCACCACGCCCTGACCTTTGGGCTTTAAGAAAAGCTTGATTTTATCAACCAGCTTGGTAACCGATATGAAGGAAACATCCATAACCAGGAAATCTACTTTTTCTCCAACTTCTTCAAATTCCATGTGTCTGAAATTTTTCCTCTCCAACGATACCACCCTGGAGTCAGTTCTTAGTTTCCAGTCCAATTGACCGTAACCTACGTCTATTGCAAATACCTTTTTAGCTCCATTTGCAAGCATGCAATCTGTGAATCCTCCTGTTGAAGCCCCTACATCCATTGCTGTTTTTCCCTGGAGATCCAATCCGAAAACTCCTATTGCCTTTTCAAGTTTAAGCCCGCCCCTGCTGACATATGGACAATCCTTTTGCTTAACCTGTATTTGGTCCCCTTCTTTGACTGAAGTGCCCGCCTTGTCTGCAGTATGACCATTTATGCTTACATTTCCCGCCATTATATTCCTCTTGGCTTGTTCCCTGCTTTCAAAAAATCCATTATCATGGAGATAAACATCCAATCTAACCATTTTCCCTACCGCCTTTCATCTTTCCAAAAGGACTTTTTACAAAAGATATCACATGACCGAATCGATACACGATCTGAGTGCTGTGCTCCATAGCGATGTTCTTGCCTATGGCCTTGCCTCCTACTGTAACCGCCGCCAGCAAACCATTTAAAATTACTGCCAATATAGTAGTCTCAAAAAAATCGAAGCTGCTTCCTATCTGAAAAACGATACTTATGGCGGTAGCCCCACTTACAATCCCACATATGTCTCCTACTACGTCATTGCAAAAGTTTGAAACCTGACTGGCATTCTTAACGATATCCACTGCTTCCTTAGAACCCCTGACCCTGTTTGCAGCCATAGAATTGAATGGCGTAATGTTGGCGGACGCTACGGCAATTCCAACCATGTCAAAAAATATCCCGATCGATACGATAATTACCAGGATAAAAAAAGAAACCAAAATATCCGAATTGTTAATGAACAGCTCGGAAACGAGGTTTATGCCGATAGAAAGAAAAAAGGTCCATATTGTTATAAATACCAACCATCTTCTTTGTTTTTCAATTTTTATTTCCTTATTCGATTTTCTATTTCGCTTTAAATTGTTGCTGTTGTCTTTCAAGATTTCCTCCGTATGGAATTATTGAAATATGGTGGCAGCACTTCAAGTAAACTTTGCGCCATAGGTCCAGCAGGTTTTCCCAAAAAGAGACCGATTCGTCGCCAAACCGGCGGTTTCCCTTGCCCTTTTTTCGTCTTGTCGCCAGAGACGAGGCTGGATTGCCACTCAGTACACACTGTAATCCTCGAAGTGCTTCCAAAGGAACAGTCTAGGAGTTTTCCTCAACAGTCACATCGCTTCCTAGCCTCTTTTGCAAGATAGGTTTCGAAAAGCAATACCCGACGACTTTGAGCTCAAAAGCCAGCCGGACTGATCTTATCATCTCCCTACCTCACTCAAGGCAGGCTACGCTGCTTCCATATCTTGCGACACTTCCGCAGGTTTCTCCCGGTTTCCCGGGTCTCCGCGGGAGCAGGGTCTACGCCCGCATGCCATTGCGGATCGCCCCATCCCCCTTTACTCCCTGTAAAAGCCCCCAACTGGGCGTCGAAAGCCAATACAAGAAACTTCATCGATGTGCCCTTTGACGGATTTTTAGCCCCGCCTTGAGAAGCGATAGATCTGACTAGAATACTGCGCCACCATATTTAATAAGTGAATTATACCATATACATATTTTGTTTACAAACTATGCTCATTCAGTTGGCGACCGGTATCTATTCCGCCATCATCATTATACGCCCTCTTGCTTAAATCCTGTTTAAATCAGTAATCCCGGCTACACAAAAAACTGGTCAATTTAACCAAAAACTCGGTATCGGCTTCAGCTTTTTTTAAGTTGATCAAAGCTTTCTCATAGAGCCCGTCCACGATTTTCCTGCTTTTTTCTATGCCATAAACCGATGGATAAGTAGTTTTTTTATTCTCCAAGTCCTTCCCTGATTTCTTTCCGGTTTTTTCCACATCTCCTGTCACGTCGAGAATGTCATCTACTATCTGAAACGCCAATCCCATTTTGTCGCTGTATGCTTCCAGGTTTTTTATTTTATCTTGGTCCAGCTCAGAAAAATAGGCTCCGGATAGAACAGAAGCTTTTATAAGCGCCCCGGTTTTTCTTTCGTTGATGCTGTCCAAGGTTTTTATATCTATATTCACATCTTCGTTTTTAATATCATCCACTTGCCCACCTATCATCCCCTTGACTCCCGCAGCTCTTGAAATCTCCCTTAGCGCCAGCACATAGCCGGGATTCTCCGATGCCATTCCCTCTATCATTGTCTCGTAAGAGTAATTTAGCAACCCGTCTCCTGCTAAGATTGCAATATTTTCGCCATAAACCTTGTGGTTAGTAGGTTTTCCTCTACGAAGATCGTCATTGTCCATCGCTGGAAGGTCGTCATGGACCAGAGAGTAGGTATGTATCATTTCCATAGCACAAGCAAGTGGCATCGCTTTTTTATAATCCCAGCTTCCGAATTTTGAAAATTCCAGTAACATTACAGGTCTCAGCCGCTTTCCTCCCGCCATCAGGCTATAGCTCATGGACTTGTAGAGTTCAGAGGGTATCTTGCCTTCGAGTATTTCCATCTGATCTTCAAGCCCTCGCTCCACCTCATCCTGCCTTCTTTTGTATTCGCTCTTAAACTCCATTTTCTTCTCCTTCGTCAAGGGGCTCTTCAGTCATCTCTCCGTCCTTGGAAACCAGCTTAACTACCTTCTTCTTTGTGGTCTCTAGCTTACTTTCGCATTCCTTTATA
This sequence comes from Alkalibacter saccharofermentans DSM 14828, assembly GCF_900128885.1. Lineage (NCBI taxonomy): Bacteria > Bacillati > Bacillota > Clostridia > Eubacteriales > Eubacteriaceae > Alkalibacter > Alkalibacter saccharofermentans. The sequence continues at coordinate 174,192 of NZ_FQTU01000003.1, read as the reverse complement.
AGCTTCATGCCTTCCTCAAAATACTTAACGCTCTCATCTAAAGACACCTGGTTTCCCTCTATGTATCCGATGATCTCCTCTATTCGTTTAATATTGTCTTCAAAAGCAGTTTTTTTCATATCCCACTATCCTTTGCTCAATATTTTTGATATCGCCGTTCCGTCTTTAAAAACTATTTCCACATTCTCACCTGGCGATACCTGATCTATGCTTCCGATATACTCTCCTTTTGCACCCTTTATAACTGCATAACCCCTCTTAAGTACATTTTCAGGATTCATCCCCTTAAGCTCGGAACGATAACCTTCCAACAAAGTCTTTTTTAGGTCAATCACCTTCATGACAGACCTTTCAAGGTCTGTTTTCATAATGTCCAAGGTCTGAGTATGTCCGGAATAAAACATTTCCGGTTTCGAAAAGAAATAATTTCCTCTCAGCCTGATCAACATCTCTTTACTGATGGCGAGCTGTGACAGCATATCCTTTGAAAGTCTCTTTTCAAAAGACATTAATTTGTCTTTCAGCTCTGCTAGAGAAGGAACCACCAATTCACCCGCCGCCGAAGGTGTGGGAGCCCTTAGATCTGCTGTAAAATCACTGATAGTAAAATCCGTCTCATGACCGACGGCACTGACTACAGGTATGATGGAATTATGTATGCTTTCTGCTACAATCCTTTCATTAAAAGCCCACAACTCCTCAATAGATCCTCCACCTCGTCCAATAATCACTACATCTACTTCATTCATGACATTGAAAATATCGATACCGGCAGATATTTCACCAGGAGCTTCTCTTCCTTGCACAGAAACCGGCATTATATAAATTTCAACGTTGGGAAATCTTCTGCTTATAACTGAAATCATGTCCCTAATGGCCGCCCCTGTAGGCGAGGTGACAACGCCGATTTTTTTAGGTACCATTGGAATCTTCTTTTTTTTCAAGGGATCGAACCATCCCAGAGATTCAAGCTCAGATTTTAGTTTTTCAAACTCCACATACAAATCTCCAAGGCCCTTTTTTTCGCACTTTTGCACGTAAAGCTGATACTGACCGTTTTTTTCATAAACGGAAATATTCCCATGTAAAATCACTTTGTCTCCATCACCGATGCTTGGAGATGATGCTGCTGCATTTTTAAACATCACGCAATTCAGCCTGCTCTCATCATCTTTAACTGAAAAGTAAGCATGCCCTGAAGAATGTAATTTGTAATTGGATATTTCCCCTTCTACGATTACATTTTTTAATATCACGTCGTTATCAAATATGCTCTTTATATATTTTGTCAATTTGCTGACGCTCAAAACCCTTTGCCTCATTTGCACCGCTCCTCAAAATGGTCTCTCCCAATGAGTGCAACCCCGAAAGCATTATCAGTGCAGTCCCCGGGAGCACAAAAATAACCATTGACATTGCTTTCAGCCAACTTCTTTTTTACAGATTCCCTTATGTACCTGTTAGACGCAACGCCCCCGCAGACCAGCAAATCAGCAACAGATGCTTCGCTGCATCTGTCTACGCCGACTTCAGCCAATAACCTGGATGCATTTTCAAATGCTGTTCGAATCACGAGAGCTTTGTCATCTGTCTCCTTGTATAATCTATAAAGATAAGTCTCCAGACCGGATAAGTTTATTCCACGGCTGTTTCTGTTTGACTTGTAGCTGATTTTCTTCTCAAAAGATCTTTTGTTTTCCACATCTAAAAACTGCTCCATCCATCTGCCAGCAGGAAATGGGAAGCCCATTTCAACTCCGATTCTATCTATCACTTGTCCTAGACTTATATCTAACGTCTTGTCGACGATTACTTCCTTAATAAAGCTCTTGTTCCACTTATATTCTACGAACTCTGTGGTTCCTCCGCTTATATGAACCCCTATAAACCCTTCCGATATGCCGTCATTTAAATTCAAGGCCGCTCTTATATGGCCTCTTTGGTGGGAAGTTTCCACAAAACAAGCACCTAAAGCCGATGCCAAAAGCATGCCAATATTTTTCGACACCTCGAACACAGGCATATATGACCCTTCGGCCATTCTCGGTTTGCTGCTCGCAGCTACCACCGATACCCTGCCTTCAAGACAATCCATGGTTTTTGCCAATTCTCCTAAATTTTTTATATGCTGAAACACCGCTTCCTGTTGCCTCAATCCTCTTTTGCCTTCCCCGACTCTCAGTGGGATTCTCAAATCCCATACCCTTGTTCCCATTTCATCTACAACAGACAAGGATGTAGTGTAATTGCTGGTGTCTATGCCTAAGAACAGATTACTCTTCATTTGATTCTAGATTGTCCAAAACTGCATTTATGTATTTAGTGGATTTTTCGTCCCCAAACTTGGAAACCAAATTAAGTGCTTCATTGATGACTATGGCCTTTGGGGTATCTTTCAGGAACAAAATCTCATAGGCGGCGATTCTCATCATGGCGGAATCTATTATATTAAGCCTGTCCAAGGTCCAGTTGATTAAATGTTCATTGATCCTTTCGTCCAACACCTCCCTGTTGGAGTCTATGCCCTTTAATATTTCTTCGATAAACTCCCGGTCGCTATCCGTCAATTCCTGATATTTCGGTTCCTCCACCATGTCCCTGTACCTATCGATAGCTTCTGTCGCATTTATCAGATGACCTCCCTCTTCAAAGTTCATTTGATAAGCTATCTTTAACACCAGCTCTCTAGCAAATTTTCTACTCATTATGTTTCCTCCGTCTTGCTTAAAATTTTCAACATAACAATACCCCTGCAAGTTGAATAACTCAAGGGGCAGTTGTTTTTTAGTCGATTGTTGCCTTCATCCTAACACCATCTACATTTACATTGACCTGAATCACCCTGGTACCGGTCATAGCCTCCACAGTAGTCTTGACTTTTCTCTGAACTTTTTCAGCAGTTTCCTGAACCTGAACTCCAAAGTCCACGTCAACGTAAAGATCTATTATCAGCTCGTCATCGCTTCTGACTACCCGAACTCCTTTGGAGCCACTTTTCTTTCCAAGCTTTTCTGCAATCCCTCCGGTTATCCCATGATGCAGGTGGGCTACACCTTCCACTTCGGTTGCCGCCAGGTTTGCTATTGACGAGACTACATCTTCGCTGACGACAACATTTCCTTTAAGATCCTCGTTATATTCCATAGGTTATCCCTCCGTAGAACTATAATGGTATATTCTTATAATACCATTATAGTTTCAATCCATAAAAAACACAAATATTTATTGCCTTTTCATTGCAGGAAGGCAGTTTCAGCTCTATTTGTAACATATGTTCGATAATGAAAATATGATATCCTTTACAAATGTTTTTTTGTGTATATTTCCTTGTATTAGAATTTGACGTGGAATATAATGAACTCGTCACATATATAACCCCTTATTCTTATAGAAATTATACCCCTTTTTTCTATAAGATAAAAAATCCCCAGTTAAGACTATGATCCCCATAGTCTTAATTTTTTTTGCCTAGATTTGAAGCAGCGGGTCCTTAAATTAAGAACCCGCTGCCAGTTTATCAATAAAATTTCGAAAGGGTATATTTTGCAGCCTTATCCAAGACTCCCAGCTGGTCAAGGTATGTAAATACCGTAAATCTGTCCCTGATAAAACCTGCCTTTAGAATCATCTCTTCAAGATAGTCCTTATCTACTTCATATCCTTCCGGCTCCAGAGGAAGACCAACTATTCCTAGCCACTCCTTAACATCTTCAGGAGATGGAGCGTATTTCTTCACTGCATCTGCTATTTCATCGCTTTTCTCTTGGGATAAGAATTCTTCGCATTTTAGCAGGTATTCATAAAGATAACTTAGTATCAAAGTTCCGAAAGCTACGGTGACTCCATGAGATGGAATTATTTTCCCCTTCTCGATATCTTTCATTACCATGTAGTGGGATATCAGATGTTCTCCTCCCGATGCAGGTCTGGTGTCATCTGCCAATGACATGGCGATACCTGAAAGCACAAGGGCTTCTATCAGATATACTATAGACTCTTTATCCCGCTTTGAAATCTTGACAGCATTTTCAAGACATATGTCCGTGGAGCTTTCTACCAGCTCTACAGTCTTGTCACACCAATACTCACCGGTAACAACTCTCGAAAGTGCCCAATCGGCTAAAGCAGTCTTTTTCCCGGCGATGTCACCAAATCCTGCCTGTATCATCTCATAAGGCGCATTCGCTATAACATCTATATCTCCGTAGATAGCATTAACCGGAAAAGCCTTGATTGTTTTTTTTGCTCCCTTGACAACCAGAGATGACCCTGCCGCAGCATAGCCATCCATTGAAGGAGCAGTAGCTACCGTGACCACCGGAACCTTCATCCTGCTTGCAGCAAACCTAGCCAGATCGCTTATCGTACCTGATCCTACAGATATTATTCCATCGGTATTTCTATCACTGTCCATCAGTATAGCTCCAACAGCTTTTTCATCGGGAACCAATTTTTTATCAGTAAATCTAGATACCGTCAAATTATATCCCGCACTTTTTAGTTCTGCGATTACTTCATTATTTATCTGTTCGTCAGTGTGGCAATCAACGACTACAAGAACCTCCTTTCCTTCTATATATTTAGATGCTATTTTCGATATATCCCCTGCCTTAAATAAGAAATCTACATCTTTTATCGGTACATAGTGAGTCCTTCCACATTCGCATGGAATCTCTGTGTTTAGCAATGTCTTATAGCTTTTCATATAAATCCTCCTATCGAATATTTGATTCAAATCTCTTCTTTGAGCTCCTTGACTGAATTAAAAATGAAATCTGCCATGATTTCTGACTTGTCGTAATCCTCCATCGTGGTTTCACCTGATAGGACCAAAACTGATTTCACTCCCAAGTCGTATCCCATTTTTATGTCCGTGTATAGCCTGTCTCCTACCATGGCAACATCGTTCTTTGTCAATTTATACGTATCTAATATTGCGCTAAGCATGTGATCTTTAGGTTTTCCTATTACCACAGGCTCTTTCTCCGTAGCAGCTTTTATGAAAGCGATCATTGCCCCAATATCAGGCATGAATTTGCCACCCTCCAAAGGGCAGTTGAAATCCGGATGCGTGGCTACATAGGGCAGTTCTCTGACGTAATCACAGGCTGCCCAAAGCTTGTCATATGTCAATGTGGTATCAAAACCCAATACTACGCACTCAATGCTGTCATTTCTTTCGGTAAACACATTAAACCCTGCATCTGTGAAGGCCTTTTGTAAGGAAGGTGTGCCTAAAAGGAAGATGTTTTTGTAGGTGGTGTGCTTTTTTAGGTAATAAATCGTTGCATCACCAGATGTAAATATCTCATCCTCTTTAGCGTCGATCCCCAATCTCGTCAATTTTTCTATATAGGCTTCCTTGTTTTTTGACGAATTATTAGTCAAAAAAACATACTCTTTACCCTTATTTTTGATCTCCTGTAAAAACTCCTTCGCACCGGGTATCAATTCATCACCCAGATATATGGTTCCATCCATGTCAAGCAAATAACAGTTCACTTTATCCAAACTCACAACATTACCTCCCGCAACCTCCCACTTAAGGGATGGTCGATATTTTTTTGTATAAAAAAGACCGCAATAAACCGTGCACCTTATGGTGACAGTTTATCCACGGCCTTCACTTTATCACTGGCACATTTCAATTGTATCGCAAAACCATTACCCAATCAAGGTTTCTTGAAGTTCTCTAAGCTTATATATAAGAGTAGTCTTGTCTATTTCTATATCGTCATAGGTGATTACTTCTCCCGTTTTCTTAGGCTTAATAAGCTTGGTATTCTTAGTGATAAGGCCCAAAGGAACGGCATTTTCAGCCTTCGCATTTTCATAAGTATCAAAACTTCCGTATACTGTGAATCCACCTATTCCATCAAGCATATCTCCGGCGCCAAGATCTTTCTTTGCTATGGTAATTGTTTCTGCTACAGGCTTTCCTGGAAGCGGAACGATTGTAGGTTCGTTGTAGATTACCGCTCTAGCTGCAGAAAGTGGTGTCTCCAGGCTTGTCAGGTGATAAGGTCTGAACAACACGTAGTTTGGTCCAGGTCCCATGCTCAAATACTGCATTTCGTGGTGGATCTGTGGAAGATCCGTAGTTACGATTACGAATACACCCGGTGCAACTCCGTTGACGTAGTCAACGATTTTTGTGTTGTTAAGCATTCCGCCATTTTCTTTAAGCTGGAACAGTTTAGGCAGCTCGCTTACAACTGCTGATGGCGCATGGCCTCCTCTAACATCAGGCAAGTATCCTGTCGCATTAGCCATAGCTGTCATCTCAACCATTGTTTTTGTTCCATCTTTGAAAGCTGTAAGCATTTTAGGGCTTACTCCTTCTCTCATAGCTTGCTCATATACTGTTTCAGGATTGCAGCCCGCTACAACGGGATTATTCTTTCCTTTACCGATTGCAACTATATCCATTCCCATGCCGTCAGCAAAATCGTAAAGTTCCATTACAGAGCCTGGCTCGTCTCCTGCAGAACCAGTGTAGATCACGCCCGCATTGTCGGCAAGCTTCTTAAGGTAAGCGCCGATTACTACATCGGTTTCAACGTTAAGCATTACAACATGTTTCTTGTTCATAATTGCATCAAGAGCAATCCTCGCACCTACATCCGGAACGCCTGTAGCATCTACAACAACGTCTGTCAAGTTAGCAGCTGCAGGTATGTCGGCATTTGCAGAAGCTACGTACTTGCCTTGCTCCATAGCGATATTAGCCTCTGATAAAAGGTCTGTCACTACGATATCATCTTTGGCCACCCCTGCCAAAGTGTAGGACTCTATCGCGTTGTCAACGTTGATGTCGACTACTATCGCCGGTATCATGCCTTTCATTTTCATTACCTGGCTGACCATTCCTTTGCCCATTTGTCCCGCTCCGATAAGGCCAAGCTTGATAGGCTTTCCTTGCTCTTCCAGCGCTCTAAGTTTTCTGTTGATATTTAACATCTGCATTGCCTCCCAGTTTACATTATTGTTATATATTCACCGATTTTTATTTCCGGATTGCTTTCCCCTTTTAAATGTATTGTTCCCGGAAGTTGTGGATCTTCTGAACCGTCAAATTTCAAAGAACAATGTCCCATTTTCTTTAGTGTGTGATTTGCTTCATCCCCTACAGCTGAAACAAAATATTCTTTCCCACATATTTCAACCAAATCCCCTATTTTAACGTCTTCTGAAAGATTGGACGCTTCGTGAAGCACAGATATTTCCTTTAATTCAGGTGGTGCATTATCATTAAAAATTATTAGCATGTCCTCAGTTAGAAAATCTAGAGCTATGTCTCCAATTCCTGTAATTTTAACGTTATATTTCATTTCACCCTCCAAGTTTAGCTATTGAACGATTTTTTGCATACATTCAAAATCATTCAACCGCCATTTTCCTTTTGAGCACCAAGTGCCACTTTATATTCAAACCTAACATCTTTAATAGACTGGTGCGACGCTTGGCGTCGCACCAAAGAAATTTAAAACAATCCAAAGCTTGCTGCCCATGCTATTACTACAGCTATAGGGCCTGTTATGACTCTAGAAAAAAGTACCGCTGGCACACCGATTTCAACAGTTTCAGGTTCTGCTTCTCCCAAGCTAAGTCCTACAGGGATAAAGTCGCAACCAACTTGTGGATTTATCGCAAATAGTGCAGGAAGAGCGTATTGAGGTGGTATTGTTCCTCTTCCTATTTCAACACCTAGGAAAACCCCTACTACCTGAGCAATAACCGCTCCCGGTCCAAGGATCGGCGATAATACGGGAAGCGCACATATCATACATACAACCAATAATCCTGGAAGGCTTCCTGATATCGGCGCAATCGCTTGAGCTATAATCTCGCCTATACCTGATTCGGATATAATACCAATCAACATCGATACGAATGCCATGAATGGCAGGATGTTGTTTATAACCATTTGTATTGTTTGTCTTCCGGCTGCAAAGAACTTCCCTACTACTCCACCGACGCTCTTGCCCATCCTTACTATAAAACTGCTTTTGCCGTTTCCATTACCGTTTCCATTACCGTTTGATGAAGCTTTTGAAGCAGTGCTGGAAGAGCTTTCTGACTTAGCTGTTTGAGTTACTTGTGCACCCTCTTCAGCCAGTGTTACATTTTCTTCCTTGACTCCTGAAACGTAAATGTCTTCCTTGATGTACTGAGCCAAAGGTCCTGATTGACCTACCGGAGTAAGATTTATGGTATATACGCCCTTTTTAGGATATACTCCACATCTCGCTGTTCCTCCACAATCTACTATAGCCACAAATATCTGGTCATCCGGAACAGAAGTTGCAAAACCATCTACCGTCTCGCATCCTGATAATTCAGCCACTTTTTGGGATATGGGATCTATTCCTCCACCAGTAACAGAAACTACCTTGTTTCTCTTTGAATCGGGCTTTATCACCAATGGACCGCCCCAACCGCCTTTTCCTTTTTCGATTCTAATAGTATTGTAAGCCATATCAGTTCACCTCTTTTCTTGCAATCATCATGAAAGTAATCTTTTCTGTCACGATACCTCTTATAAGTATTACTACTACACCTACTAAAAAGTATCTGACCGCAAGACCTGCTATTGACAAGCCCAGCTCTGTTATTCCGCTGGAGATTCCCAGCCATACAAACAGTTCTCCTGGATTGCCATGGGGAAACAATCCGGTTATAGGATGACAAAATGATACTGCTGCATCGTAGAATGCAGGCTTGTATTTTTCCTCCAAGAACTTACCGAATGAGTATGCCATCGGGTTAGTCAAGAAGAACATCGCAATAACGGGAAATACCGTGTACCTCGTTATTATATTGCCTGTCATCTTTTGGGCAAATCCTTCCACCTTTTCTTCTCCGACAATCATGATTATAGAGTTTACAAAGGTAATAAGAACTACCAGTGTTGGGATTATGCCTGTTACCAATCCCATGAATGTCGCTCCACCAGCGTTGAACAAGCCGATAAAGCCTTCTGCCAAGTTAGCTAAAAAATCCATCTAAAATCCTCCTTGTTAATTATATTTAACAGAATTATATAAATCCTGTCATTTACGTCGCAACCGAGCTTTCGCTGCCTTCTTCAGAATCTTCTTCCATGGAACTAAGCTGATCCTTCATTGTGTTTATTGCCGTCTCCACGGCTTTTCTTATCTGTTTGTTCTTTATGTTTTGCGTCCACTCATGGGATTGATATACATTCTTCCCATTAAAATCATCGATGTTCTTAAACCTGTTGAAAACCGTTCTTCCTGCCATGCATCTGGTTTCTGTGATATTACCCTTATCGTCTAGAGACATTATTACTATGCATCCGGATTTTATTCCTCCCTTTGCTTGGCCTATCAGCATGTCTCCCTTTCTTCTGATTTCGGAGACATTTTTTTTATAATTCTTAATCTGAAAAAACGTCATTGCCCCTTGCACTATGAATAGAGCAAAGAATATAAAAACCAACCTAGTCATATTTTCCATTTAAAACCCTCCTCGGATCCTTCATCAAGCCAAGTTTCTGGCAATACTGATATCAGTAACCAACACGTTTATTAAGTCTGTATTCAAAATCCCTTTTATCGCATCAAGCTTATCTATGTGACCTGCTATTCCAACTTTTAATGGGGTTCTTCTGATGTTGTCCAGAGAAATTCCTATGACTCTTTGATTTGATTCGAATTTGTCACCGTTTCCAAATTTATCTACAAATATGTTGCAGACGTCTGCAACTGCTCCTTTTTCGGCAATCTGCTCCAGTTCTTCATTTGTCAAGAACTCTGCAATCATTTTTACGCTAGATTGCAAGGTAGATGATCCTATCCCCATTAGTGCTATATCAAGCTTATCAGTCAAAGAGAGAACCGACTTTATTCCGGGATCTTCAATCAGCATTTTCTTATTTTCAATTTTTTCAACTATTGCCGGAGCGTGAAGTATCTTTGAGTTTCCTTTTAAGACTCTGGCAAAGTTAAGGGCTATATTGTTAGTTTGAATATTCGGCATATACTGGCCGTTTCCTCCTACCATGGGTACGAAAGTTATGTCGTTGTTTTTTGTGTTTTCAATGTACCTTGGTATTTCAGCTAAGGTGGTTCCACTGGAAACGCCAACTAGCATCCCTTGCTTTAAGACCCTGGTCAAATATTTGGCTGCTTCCTTAGCCAAAGCCTTTTTGATATCGCTTTCATCTTCGGAGCCCAAATCTGCAATTATGACCTCAGTCAAACCGTATTTGTCTTCAATCTTCTTCTCAAGCTCTAAGATTTCTTCCGGGTACGGATTGTTTATTTTGAATTCAATTATCTTCTTTTCCTTAGCATAATTTATGATTCTTGAGACTGTAGCTTTGGATACGCCAAGTTTTTCCGCTATTTCATTTTGTTTCAAATTATCTTCATAATGCATTTTGGCACATCTAACCATTAGGCGGACATCATATCTGTAATCCATAGCGAATTTCCTTTCACAATCATTCGTGTGAAATTCGTTTCACACCTTGATATTCATTTCTTGCTTAAATAATACCCTGTATGAAAACGAAAGTCAACACTTTTTATTTAATATTTTGTTACAATATTTTATGTCTTTCCGTTTACATCTCGTTACATGTTGGAAAATCAAGCTTTTTAAAATTTTCTCAACCGGGTTTTCAAAATACATTTTCATAAAATGTTGTTTTTTTAAACCATTGTTTTATTGTCTTTGGCAAATTCAACTGAAAAAAGGACCAGCCTACAGACCGGTCCTTTTAACCACTATTACAAAACAATTTCTTCCTTTTTTCTTTGCTTTGTACAAAGCGATATCCGCAATATTTAATAACTCTTTGTATTTCGTTTTGTGTACTGGGGCTCCTACAGTGACCGTAATATTATTTTATACCTGTGAGTATTCATGACAAATATTCAACCACTATGTTAAAGCATATGGACGATGTAGCTGCGTCATCCTTGATAATGATGAGCATTTCATCTCCCCCATACCTGTACATGCCTTTGATGCCCATATCTTCTTTTAACAAAAATTCTGCTAGTCTTTTTAATGCCGCATCATCTGCCAATTGACCTTATGATACTTGCATTCTTATGTAGAAACGTGATCTTTTAGAGTTTTTTTCTTTAAGTTCTTGTTTGCGACTGCCATCATGAGTTTTATTCTGTTCAACTGGTTGACTTCGCTTGCTCCCGGATCATAATCAATAGCAGCGATATTGGCATAAGGATACATGGCCCGTATGGGCTTCATCATCCCTTTGCCCATTACGTGGTTGGGCAGACATGCAAATGGCTGCACGCACACTATGTTTTCGATGCCTTCTTCAATCAACTCCATCATCTCAGCAGTCAAAAACCACCCTTCTCCTCCCTGATTGCCTAAGTCTATAAGCTTTTGAGCCATTTTAGCCTTATGGGTTATGGGGGTCGGGGGTCTAAACCTTTCGCTTTTTTCTAGACACTTTTTCATTCTGCTCCTGTACCATTCAATTAGTCCGATAAACCTGCTGCTGTTTTTCATGGACTTTTTGCTGGTATAAAATGCATGGTGTTTATAAACTCCGTTGTACGCGCAGTAAAGGAAAAAATCTAAAATGTCAGGAACAACTACTTCAGCTCCTTCTTCTTCAAGAACGTTTATTAAATCGTTGTTTGCAGTGGGATGGTACTTAACCAAAATCTCACCAACAATTGCAACTTTGGGTTTTATCTCGCTTTTTAAGGCAAGAGCGTCAAACTCGTTTACTATTCTTTCCATATTTTTACCAAACTCTATAAGATTTCCTGACTCTATGTTTCCCTTAGCCCGGTCTCTCCATTTTTCATAGAGCTTATTGGCAGATCCTTTTGTCTTTTCATAAGGTCTTGTCTTATACAAAACCCTCTGGAACAAATCTCCATAAACCATAGCCATGATGCCTCTATTGACCATGGGGATAGAAATCTTGAATCCGGGATTTCTCTCCAACCCTGTCAGGTTGGCCGAAATAACAGGTATGTGTCCCATATTGCTGTCGTTTAGTGCCTTCCTGATAAATCCAACGTAATTAGAAGCCCGACAAGGTCCCCCTGTCTGAGACATGACCAAGGAAACATTATCCAGATCATACTCCCCTGATTTCAAGGCATTCATCATCTGCCCAATTACAAGTATGGAGGGATAACAAGCATCGTTGTTAACGTATTTTAGCCCTTCTTCTATTGCGTTGTTGTCTACATCCGGCAGTACTTTTACATTATATCCCGACTTGGACATAGCCCCTTCGATGAAGTCAAAATGTATAGGAGACATCTGAGGTACCAACAATGTGTGGTTCTTTTTCATTTCAGCAGTGAACTTTGGAGGCTTAGGCCTTTTCTTAACATTTCCGATCTGGTAATTATTGCCAACCCTATCATCCATGGCCGCTTTAAGGGATCTAAGCCTTATTCTTACAGCACCGAGATTGTTTCCTTCGTCAATCTTGATTAGCGTGTATATTCTGCCCTTTTCTTTAAGAAGTTCCTGGGCCTGATCGCTGGTTACAGCGTCTATGCCGCAGCCGAATGACGTTAACTGCACGAATTCTATATTCTCATTTCGTGACGCGAACTCCGCAGCGGCGTATAGTCTGGTGTGATACTTCCATTGGTCGAGAACCCGCAGCGGTTCGCTCAATTTTCCCAAATGAGATACTGAATCTTCTGTCAAAACCGCCATTCCCATATCTTTTATCAGATTCGGTATTCCGTGGTGTATCTCGGGATCCACATGATATGGTCTTCCTGCAAGGATTATTGCCTTTAGATTGTTTTTATTTATGTATTCAAGGGTCTCCTCGCCCTTTTTCATGATTTTTTGTCTGAACGAGACTCTTTCGTTCCATGCCTTTTTGCAGGCTGATGCTATATGCTCCTTTTCAAATCCTCTTTTTGCGAATTCTACAACAAGTCTGGTCTTTATCTTGTCATAGTTCTCCATCGTTATGAAGAAGTTTACGTATTCCGTCTCAGATATGCCTATATCATCCAGGTTATGCTTTATGGTCTCGGGATATGAAGTCACTATGGGACAGCTATAACAGTTGTCTGCTTCTTTGAATTCTTTTTCCTCGTAAGGTACGCAGGGGTAGAATATCATATCCACTCCTTGTTTTAATAGGTTCACGATATGTCCATGGACCAATTTAGCAGGGTAGCACACGGATTCAGAGGGTATGGTCTCAATTCCCTCTTCAAAAATCTTTTTGTTGCTGTGGGGCGAAATTACTACATTATAGCCCAAATCAGTAAAGAACGTATGCCAGAAAGGGTAGTTTTCGTACATGTTAAGTACCCTTGGGATTCCAACAGTGCCCCTGTGACTTTCATGCTTTTTATTGTTTTCATAAGCAAACAGCTCTTTATATTTATAATCGTAAAGGTCGGGCATTTCGGGCTTTTTCACTCCACCCAATATACCCAGTCCTTTTTCGCATCTGTTTCCGGAAATGTACTTTCTTCCATCAGAAAACTTGTTGACTGTAAGAAGGCAGTTGTTTGTGCATGCTTTGCACCGTTTAAATTTGATGTCTATATTAAATTTTTCCAGTTCTTGAGACTTTAACATGGACGATTCTTCGGATCCGTCGTATCGTTCCCTGGCTATCAAGGCGGCACCAAAAGCCCCCATTATTCCGGAAATATCCGGCCTTATGACATTCCTTCCAGATATTTTCTCCAACCCACGGAGTACCGCGTCGCTGTAGAAAGTACCTCCCTGGACGACTATGTTCTCTCCCAGTTCATCCATATTCCTGATCTTGATTACCTTTTGCAAAGCATTCCTTATGACAGAATAAGACAACCCTGCAGAAATATCTCCTACGCTTGCTCCCTCTTTTTGTGCCTGTTTCACCCTGGAATTCATAAATACCGTACATCTTGTTCCAAGATCTACCGGGCTGTCGGCAAGGAGCGCCGCATTTGCAAAGCCTTGCACATCTAAGCCTAAAGATTTTGCGAAAGTCTCCAAAAACGACCCGCATCCGGAAGAACAAGCTTCGTTCAATACTATATCGTCAATTATTCCGTCGACGATTTTTATACACTTCATATCCTGTCCACCAATGTCCAGTATGAAGTCCACCTGAGGAAGAAAGTATTTTGCCCCCTTGTAGTGGGCCATGGTCTCTATCTCTCCAATGTCTATTTTTAACGCTGATTTAATAAGTGCTTCGCCGTATCCCGTCACTGCTCCATTTACTATCTTAATGTCTTCGTGAATAAGGGAGTATACTTCCTTTAGTATCCCAATAGCTTGATTTAACGGACTCCCCTGATTTCCGCTATAGTAGGTGTAAAGAAGTTGGCCTTCTTCCCCTATCAGCGCCGCCTTGGACGTGGTTGACCCGGCATCAATTCCAAGATAAGCCTTGCCCTTGTACGAAGATATATCCTCTCGCTTGACTTTTTCCCTTTCGTGCCTTTTCCTAAACTCCAAAAGATCCGCTTCGCTTTTAAAAAGAGGTTCCAGCCTATGTATTTCCTTTAACTGTACATCACCCATACCGGAGGTTTTTTCCATGATTTCCCCCAGGCTTGTAGTTTCATGATTTTCAAATGAATCGAATGCTGCTCCTAGAGCGACAAAAAGCTGGGAGTTTTCCGGAAACCTTATCTGGTCGTCCTCCATCTCCAAAGTTTCTATGAATCTCTTTCGGAGCTCTGATAAAAAATACAAAGGACCTCCCAAAAATGCAACATTCCCCACTATAGGTTTGCCGCAAGCCAATCCGCTTATGGTCTGATTTACCACTGCTTGAAAGACGGAAGCAGCGATGTCTTCTTTTTTTGCCCCTTCATTTAGAAGCGGCTGTACGTCGGTTTTAGCAAATACTCCGCACCTTGAAGCGATGGGATATATAACCCCGTATTCCTTGGCTAAATTGTTGAGACCAGATGCGTCACACTCCAAAAGGGAAGCCATTTGGTCTATGAACGCACCCGTGCCTCCAGCACAAGTGCCGTTCATTCTCTGTTCTATGGAATGGTCAAAGTAAGTAATTTTAGCATCTTCTCCGCCAAGCTCTATAACTACATCAGTATCAGGGATAGTCTTTTCCACTGCCAATGTGGATGCTATGACTTCCTGTACAAATTTTATGCCCAGCCATTTAGAAACAGACAACCCTCCGGAGCCTGTAACGGATGCTTTAAGTTCAATATTTCCTATTTGGTCGTAGGCTTCTTCAATTACCGATTTTATCGTCGATTTTATGTTCGACAAATGCCTTCTGTATACGCTGTATGTAATTTTATCATTTTCCAGAACCACAAGTTTAATCGTAGTCGATCCTACATCCAGTCCCAAATTGTAGCGCTTTTTATCTGACATCAATTGCTTATTCCTCCCAATATGACTTTACAATCAATTTATATATCTTATTCCTATTAGCGTCATTTGTCAATATCTTCATGTTCAATCTTTTCCATCATCATATATATAGGCTTTAGCCTTTTGTAAATTTTTGCATACCCCTTTTCGTACAGCTGTGCGTAAATATCGGAAGTATTTCTGTCAGGGCTGAAAACATCCTTAACTTTAACCATGGCATGGACAGCTGCTTCAAAGCTATCATAAACGCCCATACCTTTAAATGCGCATATGGCCGCACCCAATCCTGAAGTTTCCTGGGTCTGAACCCTATATGTCTCTCTATTTAAGATATCCGCCATAATCTGGCATATTTCATCACTTTGGGCTCCTCCCCCTGACATGGCGGCCCTGCTTATCTTCACATTTGATTTCTTCTGGATTTTCTCCATTCCTTCTTTGAGTGCAAATCCTATGCCCTCAATTATTGCTCTGTATATATGAAACCTTGTATGATCTTCCTTGAACCCGATAATTGAGCCCCTTGATTCTGGTCTCGTAAGCTCATTGCCCCAAAATGGTTGGAGCATTAACCCGTCACTGCCAGGAGGAATCATTTTCAAGCCCCGATTCAACACATCCTCAGGTGCTTCTCCCGTGACCTGTGCCTTTTGGATTTCCCTGAAGGCAAATTCATTTTTAAACCATGAAATCATCCAAAAGCCTCTGTATACGCTGATTTCAGGATTGAATTTCTTATCAATGGCCGAAGGAAATGGCGGTATGAAAGGCTGAACCTCGTAATATCTCTCCGACATCGTCTCTATTGTAGCTTGAGATCCCAAAGAAACGCTTGCAATCTCTTCAGATACGCATCCCGTACCCAGTGTCTCACAGGCTTTGTCAGACCCTGATGCTATTACAGGCAAGTCCACCGGCAATCCGGTCTCAAGAGCGGCTTCTTCAGTTATTTTTCCTATAACCGTCCCAGCAGGAACTATATCGCAGAGCTTCTGTGACGGAATCTGGAACACTCTGCCCTTTAGCCCCCATTTCCCATCCCACACCTGCTTTTTATAGTTAAATGGCAGGTGACCAGTCTGGCCGGATACAGAATCTATAAATTTTCCGGTGAGCTTATAGTTTAAAAAAGAAGAGAGCATTAGATATTTATGAGTTTTTTCCCATATATCACTTTCATATTCCATAATCCAGTGAGCAGGACAGCTCCTGCTGAAATTCTCTATCGTCTTTCTCATACCTACCGCACTTGTTCCCCAGGAATATAATCTTCCGATAGGTTTTGGGCTGGCTATTTTTCTCTGATCCATCCACAGTATGGCATTTCTTAGAGGTTCCCCCTTTATGTCCACCGGTACGCAGGTGTCCCTTTGAGTAGTTATGGCAACACAAATGACAGAATTGAAATGCTCCGGATGATTTGCCTTCAGTCTATTGCAGATTAATCCGGTCTCCTTCCAATAAAGCAAAGCGTCCCTTTCAGCCCAATCCAGTTCCGGAGACACATAGGGAGGATCATATATTATTTTTTCTTTTGCCAGCAAGTTTCCGTTTTCATCGAATATCATACCCCGAATGCTTTGTGTTCCGCAATCAAGGGACAGCACTGTTTTTTTCATAAACCCAGACCCAACTCCTTCGCCGGTTGATTTCACCATCCATGATTATATCATATATTATTAAGATTAAAATTTAGTTAATTTCAATCTTAGGTAAACTCCATTCGTTGACAACGGATACTACTGATATATAATATATTGTAGACATATAATCTAGGAGGCTTGCTAATAATGTTGGACCAATTGTATTCTAAAAAAATATTGACCCTCAAAGAACATCTGCTTGTAACAATAGGCATAATCAAATCATCTATTAGTATTTTCTTGTATCTGGCTGCAATACCTTTCATAAGCTACAGTTTTTTATTTATTTACATGGGGGATGGAACTGTGGAAGCCGTCCTGGCCATTCCCGATTCCATTATAACCACCATATTCCTTCTGAACTTCGTGGTATTTCTAATTATGATACCTTTTGTCATGATTGTCTCCAGAAATTTTATCGAAAACCGCAAGTTTGCATTCCTTGAGATTTTCGTGCTTATCGGACAAAAGCTGTTTATGCTGCTGACCGGGTTTTTAATGTTGCTTTTAGGTTTTTTTGCCCTTTCGCTACTAGCAGGAAGCCTCTTTTCTCTTTTTAGCAATTCTGTCGTATTCATGATGGTATATATTGCTATAATGCTATCAGCTTACATGAACGTAATTTTTTGGAGCCATTTTGTGGTTCTTGAAAACACCAGGGTTAGAGAAGGTTTTGTCAAAAGCCACCAACTCCTAAAAAGATACGCTAAACACATGCTGTTAAATTTATTGATCGTTGTCTCAAGTGTTTTTTTGATTTTAAACGGTGTCGATTATCTTTTGTCCCTTGTGATAAGAAACGCCATGATATCAAATTTAACCATGGCGTTTCTTCAGAGTATTCTTTTGATAATAACACAGGTATTCATAACAAGTATGTTCATTAATTTTACTAAGCAATCTAAACTTATATAAGACTATCTATGATTTTATAGGTATCCTCAGCTATAACCTTCTCCTCATCCACCTTTGTCACTAAAACACTGGTCTTGGAATTGGAAAAGGTTATGGCTCCCTCACCGGTAAATTCCCTGTTCTTTTCAACATCAAGGTCAATTCCCAAAAACTCCAAATTTTCAAGAACTTTTTCCCTTATGTACCAGGCATGCTCGCCGACGCCGCCGCCGAAGGCCACTACGTCCACGCCACCTAATACAGCGGCGTATGCTCCGATATATTTTTTTATTCTGTGGCAGACCACATCGATAGCATTTTTTGCCCGATCATCCCCTTTGGATGCGGCATCATAAATCTCCCTCATGTCGCTGCTTATCCCGGACATTCCTAACCACCCGCTCTGTTTGTTGGCCATATCGTCTATGTCTTCAGGGGTTAAGGCTTCTTTTTTCATCAAAAATGTAAACACTGCAAGATCCGTATCCCCGGATCTTGTAGACTGTATCAAGCCTTCCAAGGGGGTAAAACCGGTGCTGACCTCACATGATTTACCATTCATAGAAGCGTTAGCCGTAGTTCCGCTACCTAGCATCAGGAGTATTATTTTTTTCCCATCCAGGCTTTCACCAAGTATCTTTTTACAATCCTCAAGCATGCTTCTAAAGGCGATTCCATGGAATCCAAATTTTCTGATATTGTATTTTTCGGCGTACTCATAAGGAATTGCATAGGTGTAAACAGCTTTAGGCAATTCATGATGATATCCATTGTCAAAAACCGTTACTTGTGGCACTCCCGGCATCAGCTTTTTGCAAGCTTCTATACCCGCAAGATGAGCGGGATTATGCAGTGGAGCCAAGTCGCATATGGACTCGATATAGTCAATCACATTTTCATCAACCAATACCGAATCGCTCATTTTGTCTCCCCCATGTACGACCCTGTGCCCAACCGCAGCAATATCTTCCATGTCCATTATCTTGTCTTGACCTTCAAATAATCGTCTCAACATTGACTTTATACCCTCTTCGTGGTTTCTGACAGGGATGACTTCAAAAAAATCATCCCTCCCTTTAGCCTTGATGCTGAAATGAGCATCCTCTTTCCCGACCCGGCCTATACTGAATTTTGCAGCTACGTCGTAATCGGGCATTTTTACCAGCTGTCCCTTTATGGATGAACTTCCGCAATTTATAACCAACATGTTCATGGTCTCAAACCCTTTCCTTTATCAGCTTAGTTTCGGATCAAGCATCTCTTAAGCTTATTCCCAGCTCATTTTTGCAGCTATCCAGTATCTTATCCATGACCGCTCTTATTTCATCATCAGTCAAGGTTCTGTCGCTTGCCTGGAAATACAGAGAGTATGCCATGCTTTTATGCCCCTTTTGTATCTGGGAGCCTTGGTATACGTCAAACAGCACAACATCCTTAAGTAGATTCCCACCGCTTTTTCTTATGGTGTCCTCTATTTTTCTTGCAGGAAGCATTTCTTCAGCTAAAAACGCCAAGTCCCTTAGGATACCCGGATATCTTGGTAGTTCCTCAAATTTTATCTCCTTGTTAGACAGCTCAAATATCTTCTCGAAGTTTAACTCTCCACAGTAGGTTTTTGCCGGCAAGTCGTAGTTTTTACAGACCTTGGGATGCACTTCGCCGAAGTAGCCGATTTCTTGTCCTCCAACCATTATTATAGCATTTCTGTTGGGATGATAAATCGGAAGCGCTCCTTTCAGATACTCTACTCTCTGACTCGGAATCCTGGCTTTTTCCATTATCAGCTCCACTATTCCCTTGATACTGAAAAAGTCCTTTTCGCCATACATTCCCAACGAAAGGCTTTTTGTCTCTACGGGCAGGCAGTCTCTATCCCCGGCATTTATATATTTTACCGCAAATTCAAAAAACGCTCCTTCAGTCAGGTTTCTGTTGTAGTTATGGGATATGACTTGAAGCATGCCTGGCAGCAAAGTGGTTCTCATGAGGCTGTTTTCCTCGCCGAGAGGGTTTATTAGCTCAATGCTGTCATTTAGCAAGTCGTCATCACTAGATAAGTTCATATCCATAAGTTTGTTTCTGCTGGTAAATGAATAGGTCAAAATTTCGTAAAGATTATTATTTACCAAAGTGTCTTTGACGTCATTTTCAAACTTTTGAGATAGCGATCTCCCACCCTCAGTTGCCGTGCCGCTTATCACTGTATTGGGTATATTGTTATAGCCGTATAGTCTGGCAATTTCCTCTGCAATATCTTCTTTTATGTCAAGATCCTGCCTAAAAGTAGGGACTTTCACAGTTATGACACCACCCTCAATAGAGGCTGCAAGCTCCAATCTTTCAAGGTATTCTGTCATTTCCTCAACAGTAATATCTATTCCTATAAACTCATTGACCCAATTGCCCTCCACCTTAATCTCTTTTGTATCCGGTTTGTTGACATAGGCGTCTATTTTTCCGTTTATCAGCTCACAAGCCCCCAGCTCAATTAGGAGCTGCGCTGCTCTGTCGGCTGCTAAACCTGCCAGTTCAGGGTCGATACCCTTCTCGAATTTAGTTGAAGAGTCCGTTCTGAAATTCAATTTCTTTGTTGTATTTCTTACCCGGTTTTTTTCGAAATTAGCTGATTCTATTACTATCGTTTCCGTATCGCTTCCTATCTCGGAGTTTTCTCCTCCCATGATTCCGGCAATAGCAACTGGTATATCTCCATTTGTTATGACTAAAGCGTCTTCGTCCAAAATTCTTTCGCTTCCGTCCAAGGTAGTAGTTTTTTCACCCTCTAAAGCACTTCTGACCACTATTTTGTCGCTTCCCAGCTTTGCATAGTCAAAAGCATGAAGTGGTTGACCTGTCTCTAGCATAACATAATTTGTCACGTCCACTATCACATTAATTGGTCTGATCCCACAGTTCAACAGCCTCCTCGCCATCCATGCAGGCGAGGGTCCTATCGACTTGACGTTCATCATCCTCGCCACATACCTGGGGCATGCTTGAGTATCAAGAATCTCTACCGACAACTTCTCATCAATTTTGCCGATTCCTGAATTGTCATCTATATCAATTACCGGCATTAAAAGATGTCTGGCAAATGTAGCTGAGGTCTCCCTAGCCATTCCAATGATCGAGTGGCAATCCGGCCTGTTGGCAGTAAGCTCAAATTCAACTATTGTATCATCCAGTCCAAGAAGAGGTTTCGCATCCATACCCAGCTCGTAGTCCTCCTTGAATATGAATATTCCTTCTGTTTCCTCTTTGGGCATCAGACTGGTCTTCATTCCAAGCTCCCCTGCCGAGCACAGCATCCCTGTTGACTCAACTCCTCTTAGCTTGGTTTTTTTAATTTTAAGTCCTCCAACAAGCTTTGCTCCCGGAAGCGCTACCGGTATCTTATCCCCTTGCTTTATGTTGTCCGCACCTGTCACTATCTGCAGCGTTTGATCTCCCACGTCCACCTGACAAATCACCAGCTTGTCCGCCTGGGGGTGAGATTCAATTTTAACAATCTTTCCCACTACAACTTTTTCAATTTCTTCTCCCAGTATATCCAAGGATTCCACCTTGCTACCACTCATAGTCATTTCGTCACAGTATATTACCGGGTCTATGTCGCTAATATCTACAAACTCTTTTAGCCATTCCAATGAAACATGCATTTGTGATTCCTCCCGTTTATCTGAATTGTTTTAAAAATCTTATGTCGTTTTCGAACATCAGCCTTAAATCGCTTATTCCGTACTTAATCATCGCTATCCTGTCAAGTCCCATTCCAAAGGCAAAGCCGCTGTACTTGGCGGAGTCTATGCCGCATACCTCTAATACGTTGGGATGGACCATTCCGCATCCCAGTATTTCTATCCAACCTGTATTTTGACAAACCCTGCATCCTTTGCCGTGACATATAAAGCATGTCACATCCATTTCCGCGCTAGGTTCTGTAAAGTAAAACTGATGGGGTCTGAACTTCGTCTTTGTATCCGATCCGAACATTTCCTTTGCAAACAGATCCAGTGTGCCTTTTAGATCACTCATCGTGATGTTTTCATCAATGACCAAGCCCTCAGCCTGATGAAATACCGGGGAGTGGGTGGCGTCGATCTCGTCGGAGCGATAAACCCTTCCCGGCGCCAATATTCTGATGGGTGGAGTCTGGCTCTTCATCATCGTTCTTATTTGAATCGGAGAGGTCTGGGTTCTCAGCACCTTGTCATCATCAACATAAAATGTATCCTGATGATCTCTTGAAGTATGATCTTTAGGAATATTTAAATGATCGAAATTGTACTCTGCCCATTCTATTTCCGGACCTTCCTCGACAGAAAATCCTAGACCTATAAAAATGTCGCTTAAGTCTTTTATCACTATGTTAAGGGGATGATGGCTCCCTATGTCAGGCTTTTTCCCCGGCAATGTTATATCAATAGCCTCTAGTTCAAATTGCCTTTCGTGCTCCATCTCGATGATTCTTTCCTTTTGATCTGCCAATGTATTTTCTATGGCTTCACGAACCTCGTTGGCGAGTTTTCCCACCGCAGGCCTCTCCTCTTTGGAAAGCTTGCCCATATCCCTTAAGAGCAACGTCAGCGCTCCTTTTTTACCTGACACTCTCACTCTTATCTCTTCAAGCTTATCAGATGAATCAGCTCTTTTGATTTCTTCTACAAATGTTTCTTTTACCGCCATTAACTGCTCTTTCATTGTTGACTCCTTTCGACTGAACGATTTCCATTTAATTTAAATAAAAAAAACCCTTGCCGTAGGCAAGGGACGATTAATACCGCGGTACCACCCTGATTGATGCGCTCAAGCACATCCACTTAAATTATTAACGGCAATTGCCGGCAAAATGTACTAATGTTTCCATCCTGCACTCAGGAGTGAATTTCAACCCAGCCTTATAAGAACCTTCCAGCAATACGATTCTCTCTCTAAATAAGACGTCAGGGCATACTTATCTCCATCATCGTTTTAAATATGCAATTACATTAAATTATAACATTTCAATTTAAAAAGTCAATAATCCGGTGAAAAATGGTACAGTAAAATCCCGGCTGCAACGGAAACGTTCAGTGACTCCGCCTTGCCGTAGATCGGAATCTTCACCAAATGATCGCTTTCATTCAAAATTGTCTTGTCAATACCTGAACCTTCATTTCCGAATACCAGCACGGATTTGTCTGTTACTGAAACATCCTTGTAATTTAAACTGCCTTCCAGTGAGCTTGAAATGATTTTGTAACCTAGGTTCTTGACATAAGCTATGAATTCTTCCCCATTGACCTCTCGAAGGATATCAATATTCAAGACAGATCCCATGGTAGCCCTAACCGCTTTCGGGCTGTACACATCTGCACAACCCCTGGTGCAAACCACCATATCGTAGCCTGCTGCATCAGCAGTTCTGATTATGGTCCCTAGATTCCCAGGATCTTGAACTCTGTCCAGCATTACAACCCTGTAGGCTTTTTCATAATCGATCTTATCAAATGTAAAATCTTCGATAGAGCACAGCGCCATTATGCCCTGGGGGCTGACTGTATCAAAAGATGCTTTTAAAAGCCTGTCTTCAACGATATATATTCGTTCAGAAGCGACACCGGCAAGCTCCTTGTATTTTTTTAGGTTGTCACGGTAATATGTCGTTGACATGAAGATCGAATCTATTGTCCTTCCGTTTTCCATAGCCAGTTCTACGGATTTAAAACCTTCCAGCACAAAGTTCCCGAACTGATCCCTATGTTTTTTTTGTTTTAGCTTGATCAACATTTTTAGTTTCTGATTGTCTTTGCTCGATATATATAACATTATCTACCATCATCTGTTTTTATTTTTGCTAAACAGCGCTTATCTCCCACTACCACCAAAATATCACCGGCTTCAATCTCGTCCGTGGCTACCGGTGATATGTTCAGTTCATCTCCCCGCTTGATCGCTATGACATTTATTCCGTGCTTAATCCTAAGCTTTAGGTCTTGAAGACTCTTTCCTCCCCACTGTTCTAATGCATTGATTTCTATTATGCTGTGTTCCGGATCAAGTTCTATGAGGTCTAGTATCTTGTTTGATACCATGTAATGGGCAACCCTTTTTCCCATATCCCTTTCAGGCAAGAATACTTTTTCGATACCTATTTTGTGCAATACCTTTGCATGCTGCTCGTTTTGAGCTTTTGCATAAATCTCCGGAATTTCAAGCTCCTGAACGTTTAACACCGTCATCAAACTGGCATTGATGTCAGAAGCAATGGACACTATGGCACAGTCGATATTTTTTAGCCCAATGGATTTCAAAGTGTCGATATCTGTAGTATCAGCCTGAACAGCATGCGTAACCATGTCGGCTATGGCTTTAATCCGCTCTTCATCCTTATCTATGGCTAGAACATCGTATCCTAAATCATATAGCTTAGAAGCCAGGCTGAAGCCAAAACGGCCTATTCCCAAAACTGCAAATTGTTTCATCATATATCATCCTCTTCATTTATAGACTATACCAGGATTTTCCCATCCGGATATTTATACCTGCCACTTTCGTGAGTTGACTGTATCTCTCTAATAGCAAAAGCCATGGTAAGTGGTCCTACCCTGCCAATAAACATCGTGATTATTATTATCATTCTGCCTATAGGAGTCAAATCAGGGGTAATGCCCATGCTTAGTCCCACAGTACCGAAAGCTGATATTGCTTCAAACATGATTTCAGTCAAGGAGGCACTTTCCGTTATCGTCAGAAGCACTATATCAAACATCAACAATATTACTCCTATTATGATGATCGCGATTGCCCGCTTTACCACATCTGATGTTATTGTTCTTCCGAAAGCTTCCGTTTCTTTTCTTCCTCTCAAAATCGAAACTAATGAAAACAGAACAACGCCGAATGTGCTTGTCTTGATCCCTCCAGCAGTGGAACCCGGGGAACCTCCAATGAACATCAGCACCATCACAATTATCAGCGTGCCATTTGTCAATGAAGCTGTGTCTATCGTATTAAAGCCTGCAGTACGAGGGGTGATTGCCATAAATAACGACGCCAACATCTTGCCTGGCCAAGAGAGGTTCCCCAAAGTCTGGGGATTTCCTGATTCCAGCAAAAAAAACAGAAGAGCTGCAGAGGCTATCAGGGCTCCACTCACGGATAGCACAACTTTGGTATGCAAATTTATCTGTTTTAAGTTTCTGACCTTAAACAAATCGTTTATTACTGCAAACCCAATGCCTCCCAGCACTATAAGCATCATAATCGTCAGGCTTACAATAGCATCCTCAACATATGGGGTCACGCTTCTGTAATCTCCCATAAGATCAAACCCCGCATTGCAAAAAGCGGATATGGAGTGGAAAACCGACATCTTTATGCCTTCTGATAATCCATATTCGGGAATGAACCTGGTTGAAAGCAGAACCGCTCCAATTACCTCGACCACAAAAGTAAACATCAAAATGTATATGACGAACTTAACCACACCCTCCAAGGTGTTTGAGCTTAAAGAATCCTTTATCAGGATCCTCTCCTTGATGGTGATTCGCTTTCCGGCGATCAAAAAAATAAAGGTAGTCATGGTCATAAAGCCAAGCCCCCCTACCTGTATTAAAAACAGTATGACTCCATGACCAAAACCCGACCAATATGTAGCAGTATCCACGACAACCAGGCCTGTAACACAAACCGCTGATGTGGCTGTAAAAAGAGCTGTCAATACCCCCGGGCTTTCCCCAACAGCAGTTGCCTGAGGCAGCATCAAGAGCATCGTTCCAAAGACAATAATTAATCCAAACCCAAACACGAGAATTTGGGGAGTTTTTATGCGGTCTCTTTTAATGAAATATTTCATTATTTTAATAAATTTTTCTCTCAAGACAATCCCCACTTTACGCTGACATTAAGGCAATGATAATATAAAAATTTAATAATTGCAAGGTTTTGAATTACAAAAAAAAGATCCCAAGGGATCTTAGTTTAGTTTACTCTTAGCAACGTCTACCAATTGCGTAAATGCTGTCATGTCAGCAACTGCTAACTCAGCCAATATTTTTCTGTCTATCTGAACATCTGCAAGCTTAAGACCGTGCATCAATCTGCTGTAGCTGATGTCATTTATTCTTGCAGCTGCATTGATTCTTGATATCCAAAGCTTTCTGTAATCTCTTTTCTTTTGCTTTCTTCCTGAATATGCTGATCTAAGGGCTCTCATTACGGCTTCATTTGCTGGTCTGAACTGCTTGCTTTTAGCTCCGTAGTAGCCTTTAGCGAGTTTTAATATTTTTTTATGCTTCTTTTTAGCGTTAATCGCTTTTTTTACTCTTGCCATTTCTTAACCTCCTGTCTGATTTTATTTATTAATATGGTAAGATTTTTTTCATGTTTGCAGCATCTGCACCTTCCAAGTAACCGTTTTGTCTTAACTTTCTTTTTCTCTTTTGAGATTTTTTAGTTAAAATATGGCTTCTAAAGGCTTTCGCTCTTTTAACCTTTCCGGATTTTGTAACTTTGAATCTTTTTGCCGCTCCTCTGTGGGATTTCATTTTAGGCATTTTGCTTCCTCCCTCCGTTATATGTATAAGTTGGTTCATTTATAATCAAACTAAATTGGTTTGATGTCTGTTAACTTTCTTTTTTAGGCACCAAGTACATAACCATGCTTCTGCCTTCCATGACCGGTAGTTTTTCAACCTTTCCGGAATCAGCGACTATATCGGCAAACTTCATCAAAAGCTCTCTGCCTGTATCCGTATAGGCCATTTCTCTTCCTCTAAACCTAACCGAAGCTTTAACCCTGTCTCCGTTTTCCAAAAACTTAATGCAGTTTTTGGCCTTTACGTTAAGGTCGTGGTCTTGTACCGCAGCAGACATTCTTATTTCCTTTACATTGATGACCTTTTGCTTCTTCTTGGCTTCTTTGTCTTTTCTGCTTTGCTCGTATTTGAATTTTCCGTAATCCATGATTTTGCAAACCGGTGGTTTTGCATTCGGGCTGATTTTAACCAGATCCAGTTCCTTTTCGTCAGCTAGCCTTTGAGCGTCTCTTGATGTCATTATTCCTAGCTGCTCGCCGTCGTCACCTATTACTCTGATTTCCTTGTCCCTGATCTGTTCATTGATTTGGATTTCTTTACTGATAAGTATACACCTCCGTATTAATTTAAAAACGCCTTGGCGCTTTTTGACTTATCGGCCTGTTAGCCTTTAAAGTTCCTATAAAATAAATAACAGGCAGGTAGAAATATCCACCTGCCTTAATTAACAATTAAAACATATTGACCCGAATCCTTTAGAACCCAAGGTGAGAAGTGGACCTTCTACTTCGTTACCAAGGAATCATATCACATTCTTCGCTCCTGAGTCAACCTTAATTGCGTTTTTCTTTGATTTCATCCAAAAGATTTTTCAAAACATCCTCTTTCCCCAAGAAACCCAAGTCTCCTTCTCTTCTGGATCTTACGGAAACAGTCTTGGTATCAACTTCCTTTTGGCCTAGGATCAGCATATAAGGAGTCTTTTGAAGCTGGGCTTCACGGATCTTGTAACCTATTTTTTCATCCCTTAAATCCAGTTCGGCTCTGATGTTATTATCCTTCAACATAGCGGCAATCTCTTTAGCGTATTCGTGATGAGCAGGAGCTATAGGCATAATCCTCACCTGCTCGGGAGATAGCCATAAAGGGAATGCCCCTGCGTAGTGCTCTATAAGTATTCCTATGAATCTCTCGATGCTTCCCAACACTGTCCTGTGCACCATTACCGGTCTGTGCTTTTCACCGTCTGCGCCTATATACGTCAGATCAAATCTCTCAGGCATCTGAAAATCCAACTGTATCGTTCCACACTGCCAAGTCCTTCCTATGCAGTCTTCCAGGTGAAAGTCGATTTTGGGTCCATAAAACGCTCCGTCCCCTTCGTTTATACGGTAGTTTATAGCCTTCTCCTCCAGGGTTTCCCTCAAAGCATCAGTGGCTATATCCCAATCCTTGTCATCTCCCATTGCCTTTTCAGGTTTAGTTGAAAGCTCCACCCTGTATGTAAATCCAAAGACCTTGTAGATTTTATCTGTCAGCTCTATTACTTCTATGATTTGCTCCTTTATCTGTTCTTTGGTCATATAGATGTGGGCATCATCCTGAGTGAAGTTTCTCACCCTCATGAGCCCATGAAGAGCTCCTGAAAGCTCGTGTCTGTGGACCAATCCCAGTTCCGCCATCTTAATCGGAAGATCCCTGTATGAGTGCATAGCCCTTTTATACATAAGCATGCCACCTGGACAATTCATCGGCTTTACAGCAAACTCCCTGTCATCAATCTGAGTAAAGTACATATTTTCCTTGTAATGACCCCAGTGTCCGGATCTTTTCCAAAGCTCCACATCCAAAATCACAGGAGTTTTTATTTCTTGGTAATCGTACTTGTCATGCTCCTGTCTCCAGAAATTTTCAAGTACATTCCTTAGCACCATTCCCTTTGGATGGAAAAATGGAAATCCAGGACCTTCCTCTTGTATTGAAAACAAGTCCAGCTCTTTTCCCAGCTTTCTGTGATCTCTTCTCTTTGCCTCCTCCAAACGGTTGATATAATCGTCAAGCATTGCTTTTTTAGGATATGCCGTCCCGTATATCCTTTGGAGCATCTTGTTCTTTTCGTCACCTCTCCAGTAAGCTCCGGCGATGCTCAAGAGCTTGTATGCTTTTAGGTTCCCTGTGTTCATAAGATGGGGACCTGCACAGAGGTCTATAAATTCACCTTGTTGGTAAAAGCTGATTACCGAATCTTCAGGAAGGCCTTCTATCAGCTCTACCTTGTAGTCTTCCCCCATGTCCTTCATTTTTTCCATGGCTTCTTGTCTAGGCAGCTCGAACCTGTCTATCTTGTGCTTTTCCTTGATGATTTTTTTCATTTCTCCTTCGATCTTTTCCAGATCTTCAGGGGTGAATGTTTTCTCTACATCAAAATCGTAATAAAACCCGTTGTCTATAGCCGGACCGATAGCCAACTTCGCCTCTGGAAATATCCTCTTTACTGCTTGGGCCATTACATGCGTTGAGGTATGCCAATATGCATGTTTTCCTCCATCACTGTCGAATGTCAAGATGTTTAAGCTGCAATATTCATGTATTTCTTTCCTGAGATCCACCAGCTCGTCGTTAATCTCCGCAGCGCAGGCTACCCTTGCCAGACCTTCACTAATATCGTTAGCCACCTGAAACGCCGTAGTGGGTTTATCATATTCTTTAACGCTTCCATCTTTCAAAGTAATCTTTATCATTTTTATCCCTCCGTTTAAAATCAAAAAATCCCTTGCCGAAGCAAGGGACGTAATATACGCGGTTCCACCCTAATTGATTGAAATCCTCTCATCTTGATAACGGTCATCCCGGCTAGGCCTACTTGATTCAACCTGCAACTCCAAGGTGGTGCCCACAAGCCCTGATTTAAAAGCACTTTCAGCTTTGTGCCTTCTCTCTAAAAACCGGAATCTTGCAGCGTGTCCTGTTCATCGTCTTTGAAGTTATTATATTAAAGCTTTTAATCCATGTCAAATATTTTGTTTAGAGAATCTCCACATCCGCAGGGATCTGGTAGATGACATCCTTTCTCTCAACTATAATCCTTGCCTTTGCCCTTAGCTTGTCATCTGCCTGAAACTGTTCTACCAGTTTTTTGATAGGGTTTATGAGCACCGGATGACCCACCATGCTGAGCATGGCAAAATCCCCTGTTGTATCCCCGTAAGCGTAGCTTGAATCAAGATCAATCCCCAACTTGTTTACATATTCTTCAATTACCTTATTCTTGCTTTCCGACTCCCACATTGGCACGATCTCTCCTGTAAATTTGTTGTCTTCATCTATTAGGTATTCCGTGCCTATATAGTAGTCTACATCATATTTTTGGGCCATTTTCTCTACTAGAAAAGAGGGGCTCCCCGAAATAAATATTACCTTGTGGCCTTGGCTTAGGTGCCACTTTATCCTGTCTCTGGTGTACCTATATACCCGCTCCCCTTTAAGCTTGACTACTTGGTCTGTTATAAAGTTGATGTAATCCCTGTCCAGTCCCTTCATGCTGTCAAGATAGATCTGGGCGATCTCTAGGAGATAGTCTTCATAGTCTCCGTGCCTTTTAACCCAGTTTTCAAACTTCCGCTTTGCATTTCCATGCCAAATTGAAGGGTCTAAAACCTCGTATTTTATTAGTTTTTTAAAATGCTCCACCATAAGAGAGTCCCGGTACAGCGTTCCGTCTACATCGAAAAAGGCTGCCGTGTTCATGCCGCCACCTCCATTTATGTCTTTTTTTAAATATACCGCTATTTTGTTGATTCAAACAAAATAGCGGTATATTTAAACCTCCAATATGAAAATGCTTCCTATGTCCTCGAGGGCGCCCCCATGGAGTTCCACTAAATCATATCCAGCTTTTTTTATAAAAGCTCTCAATTCTTCACCGTAAAGGTATTTATCCGTGCTGCCGTTTAAAAAGACTACCTTCTCACTTTCATCCACTCCGCAGCAGCCTCCTATGAATCCGTAATCAAGTCCGGGCAGCAGAATCCCTCCGGGCGGGACAAGAAGGGTTTCTATGCCCAAACCTAAAGTTTTTTTTCCAATGACTGGATCAGAAGTTACTGCTCTGCTGCCGCCAATTGATATCATGGAGCACTTTGCGTATCCTTGTCTTACTCCGACCGGTTTTATGTTTTCTTTCGCGAGCTCTGCTCTCACGATGGAATCCGTATGCGACAGCTTGTGAAAATAGTACTTGCCGCATATTCCCACATTGTAATAGATGTTTTCAGGGTATTTTCCTTTAAGCTCCA
The DNA here is from genome assembly GCF_900128885.1 of Alkalibacter saccharofermentans DSM 14828. Taxonomy (NCBI): domain Bacteria; kingdom Bacillati; phylum Bacillota; class Clostridia; order Eubacteriales; family Eubacteriaceae; genus Alkalibacter; species Alkalibacter saccharofermentans. The sequence continues at coordinate 143,493 of NZ_FQTU01000003.1, read as the reverse complement.
TTTGGCCTGTCAATACCTCCAAGCCAGCTTTTTTCATCGACCCCAAGGTTTCATGGTGAATTTTGGGATGGACGACTATTTTGTTCTTTCCGACGGGACATACTTGAATATCCCCATGAGAACTAATTGCTGTGTATAGATCCTCCAAAGGCTTAATGAAGATTAGCTTATCCACCAGCTTTAGAATGCTTTCTCTGGATTCCCTTCTTATTTCTTCAGATGCAAGACATATTTTCATTTAGGCATTTCCGCGCTCTCTATATCTCTTGATACTCTCTCCTCATACTTTTCAGCAAGCATCGAAACAGTTTTATCATTCAAGTCAAAATTCATGTCATCTATTTTAGATACTGAGAGCACTCCTATTGAAGTTCCTGTTAAAAATACCGCCTCGACTTCCTCCAACTCTTTCACCGAGATGTACTTTTCAGTTATATTTATAGATTCTTCCATACAAATGCTAAATATCTGTTTCCTTGTAATGCCAGGAAGAACGCTTCCTGCAGGAGCTGTATAGATGCCGTCTTTTTTAACAAAGAATACATTCGTTTTGCTGCCCTCTAAAATCTCGTTTTTCTCATCTACGAACAATAGCTCAAAAACTCCTTGATACTCCTGTTTTTCAAGGAGATCCTTGTATGATTCAGCAGTGCTTTTTATATTGGGATCCTTTCGTCTGCCTTTATAAGTCCTGGCTAAAACCCCCAAATCCCTTGATAACTCAGGGGGAGCTGCAGTTTTTAACAAGTACATCATCAGGTCGTATCCATCCTCATTTGGGGATATTACGATTCTTACGTTGACACCTGGGATATCATTGATATCAATCAACTCCCATACCTGCTTTTTTATGGTTTCCATATCGGGAAGGTCTTTAAATCCCGCCATCTCCAAGGATATCTTGAATCTATTCAAATGATCCTTTAAAAACAACGGTTTGCCCCTTAAGACCTTCATCACTTCGTATATGCTAGATCCCTTAAAGGAAACATCACCTTTTGCGGTTACCAGAACTTTTCCGTTTAATAAAAAATATTTCCCAACCATCTCTGCCATGTCATATCACTCCAAATATCATTCTAGTTTTATCTTACCACAAGGTTTGTTATAGAGTATAGTTTTAATCATTTCATTATTGGATATATATATTGTAAATATTAAAACTTCGGGAAGGTGAAATCATGAAAATTACTTACAACAAGCTTATTCGAGACAAAATTCCAGAGCTCATAGAAAAAAGCGGCAGAAAGCACTCCGTTAAAGAATTAAACGAGAAAGAGTACCATGATGCCTTGATAGATAAAATCATCGAAGAGATTCAAGAGTTTAGGGAGTCCGACAACGAGGAGGAGCTAGCAGACATTTATGAGGCTTTAGAATGCCTTGTCGAGTTGAAGGATTATGAACCTATGCATATAGATTATCTCAGGCTTAAAAAAAGGGAAGCTCAAGGTTCTTTCAATAAAAGACTTCTCTTGGAAGAAGTAGAAGAAGAGGAAAGCTAAAACATAGCGAGCGGCCATGGCCGCTCGCTATGTTACCTGAAAAAAATATCAAAAAACGTACTCACGATGTTTGCTCCACTTATCCAAATTCCTATGGTGCATCCAATATTCGAAAAGGCTACGACCAGCAATATCCTGGTTACCTTGTTTTTCCAGAAACCTTTCAACGTGTATAGATCCTTTGACAAGTTCTCAAAATCTTCCACCTTCGGTTTTCTTATATGCGCTTCCATCAACCCTGCAAACCACCCCGTGGCAAGAAAAGGATTTATCGCACTAAAAGGAGCCATTACAAATGATGTTATGGCGGAGTATATATGACCAAATGCCAAAAACGTCCCTATCGCCGCCAGTGTCCCAACCCACAGCACGAAATTTATGACTTGGTTTATTCCTAGACTGCTGTCCACTGAAAACGTCAGCATTATCATAAGAATTATCAGTCCCGGTATTATCCATCCGCTCAACTTTGAAAACATCGACTTTTCCGGAATGCTGTCAAGCTCCTTTATGTCTTGCTCCTTGAACAATTCCAGCTTGACTCCCGGAGTGTGGGCCGCTCCCAAAACCGCCAGTATTTTTTCACCGGGGGCATTTTTTATTTTGTAGGCAAGATACTGATCTCTCTCGTCCACTATGTATTTCTTAAGATCAGGAAATGCCTTTGAAAGCTCCGCCAATGCGGATGTGAGCATATCCTCTGTCTTCATCCTCTCCAAATCCTCTTCGGTAATCGCCTCATCGTCTATAAGGCTGTACATTATGCTGGAAATCAGCTTTATCTTGCCCCATAGAGATACCTTTCGCCATAGCCTGACAAATGTGGTTTGGATGTTTCTGTCTGCCAAAACGGTTTTAGCCCCAACCTCTTCCGCGGAGTTGATTCCCTGTATCATCTCTTGGCCTGCATTTATTTCAAACTGTTCGGCAATCTTTCTTTGATAATTGGACAGTATGATGTTGGTGAGCATGAAGCCGGCCTTTTTTTCTTTAATTATCTTGACTATGTCCGTATTTCGCCATTTATCCTTGTCCTTTATGGACTTGTATCTTTGTTCGTCAAGCTCTATGCATACTGAATCGGGTTTTTCTCTTTCTATAAGCTCTTTAACCTGTTCAGCGCTATTTTTCGAGACATGGGCTGTACCCAGCAGTATTATTTCCTTGTCATTTAGTTTTATCCTGTGAACGTTTTTTTCTTCCAAATCATCACCTAGCCATTTCTTTAGTAAACTGGACTCATATTTCATTTTAATCGATTTAAACTAAAATTAAAAGCTAAATAACGGGCGTCTCAGATAAAACTAAGGCGCCCGTCTTCTAATTAGCTACAGCCAGTTGTGCTCCCACAATCCAAGCACACCTTGCACGTTCCATTTTTCATCATTCTGGTGCTGCCGCAGGACGAACAGCTTTCCCCATAGATGCGTTCTCCATCTTCCGAGATTTTATTTTCCGTCAAAGCACCTTGTTTTTCGCCTCCGGAGGCAAATGACGCTTTGCTCATGGGAGTAAATGCCTCGGGTTTGACTTGACATCTGCTGAAATCACCCATCTCGATATCGATTATCTTGCTTACAAGATCTGAAATTGAAGATGCGTACTTTATGTAGGGATGCCTGGATACGAATCCTGCCGGCTCAAATTGCTGACCTCTTAAAAGCCTGGATATTTCCTTTGGAGGTATATTGTACTGAAGCATGTTTGAAAGAGCTTTGGAAACCGAAGCCAATAGTCCTTTCACCACAGTACCTTCCTTATCCGTAGAGACAAAAACTTCTGCAAGATGCCCGTCTTCGTAGAATCCTATGGTTATGTAAAGTTCTATATCACCTATTTTTGCGGAATGGGTCCTGCTAGTCCTCATTCCACCTGGTCTTTTTCTATTTGGTATGTGCTTGACACAGTTTTTGCTGTAGTTCAGCAGTTCCTGGTATGTATAATCCTCCAGGCTTCTTTCCTTTTCCCCGGACAGACCAGATGTGAGTGGCTGGCTGGCCTTGCAGCCGTCCCTGTAAAGGGCAATCGCCTTGGCTCCACTCTTCCAGGCCAGTCTATGAATGGAATCTATATCCTCTACCGTGGCGGTATTTGGGAGATTCACCGTTTTAGACACAGAACCGCTGATAAGGGGCGTGATAGCCGATACCATCATTACATGTCCTTCAGGGGATATCGTGTTTGCCGTATCAAATATCTTATAGTGTTCTTCTTTTAAGTGAGGCGCGCCGGATACGCTTCCGTGGATGACTTTTCCTTCATCGTCTTTTTCGATTATATAGTCGATGACATCCTTTATCTGGTTCTTTTTATAACCTAGATTCTTAAGGGCTATCTCCAAAATCGGATTTACCATTTCAAGATTGCCTCCTCCTACCAGCTGCTTAAATACTATATGGCTGTAAAAGGGCTCAATCGAGGTCGCGCCGCAATCCATGGCAAGGGAAATCGTCCCTGTAGGAGCTATGACGGATACCTGTGCGTTTCTATACCCGTATGCTTCCCCATAAGAATATGCTTCGCTCCAAAGATTTTTAAGGGCATCTCCCAGGTAACCCATGTTTATATCCTTTAGGACACCATGGTCAACCTTTTGCGGTTCATAGTGGATATCCTCCAGATCGTCTTCTCGAGCTCCTGCGATTCTCGAATGATTTCTTATTACCTTTAGCATATGCTCTTTGTTTGCATCGTACTGCTCAAAAGGGCCCACAGCTTCTGCCATGAATGCTGACATCCTGTATGACGCCCCGGTCATGATTCCAGATAGAGACGCAACTAGATTCCTGCTCCCATCAGAATCGTAAGGGAGTCCCAGTGCCAATAAAAGCGAGGATGTGTTTGCAAGACCAAGGCCTGTAGTTCTGAACAGGTGGCTTTTTCTTGCTATGTCCCTGGTGGGAAACTGTCCCCAGTGTATTGACGCCTCCAAGACCAACTGAATCATCTCAATCAGATGAACATATCTGTCAGTCTGAAAAGAATTGTTTTTTTCATCGTAAAACTTATAAACGTTTATCGACGCCAGGTTGCAGGCCGTATCATCCAAAAAAGCATATTCGCTGCATGGGTTGGTGGCGTTTATCCTATTGTACTTCTCTCCGACCTTTCCGTCTTCACCTCCCGGGCATGTATGCCATGCATTAAACAAATCGTCAAACTGCAGCCCAGGGTCTGCACACTCCCAGGATGATTTGTTGATAAGGTTCCATAAATCCCTGACCTTTACGTTTTTATTAATGCTTCCGTCAACTCTCCCGGATAATGTGATCTCCTCATCAGGATCCTTATCCAAATTCATGACCTTTTCCATAAAAGATCTGTTTAGCCTGACTGAGTTGTTGCTGTTTTGTCCTCCCACCGTTGAATAAGCTTCACCGTCCATGGAGGTGTCGTATCCCATTTTACCTAGATCTCTGACCTTCTTTTCCTCTCTTGCCTTCCAAGTGATAAAGCTTTCTATTTCAGGATGATCTATATCTGTTATGACCATCTTCGCCGCTCTTCTCGTAGTCCCTCCAGACTTAATTGCACCCGCGTTTCGGTCAAGACCCTGCAAAAAGCTCATCATCCCAGAGGAATACCCTCCGCTTGAAAGTCTCTCGTCCATTCCTCTTATATTAGAAAAGTTGGTTCCCACTCCGGATCCACCCTTGAAGAGCTTTGTCTCACTGACATACTGTTCGGTGATTGAATGATCTCCCATCAGCTTATCTTCAATAGATAAAATGAAGCACGCAGAAGCCTGGGTTCTTGAGTATCTGTCCGGGCTCTCCACCACATCCTGTTTTTCGATGTCAAAATAATAAAGATTATCTTTTTCTCCTTTTATTCCATAGCTGTTATATAATCCTGTATTGAACCACTGAGGAGAGTTGGGGGCCCACATCTGGCTGAGGAGTCCGTATACGAGTTCATCATAAACTATTTCATATTCATTTTTATTTTTTAGCATTCCCTCATCTTTCAAGGAATCGACCCAGAATTTAACCAACCTGTGGGCAACTTCCCTCATGCTTCTTTCGTATCCTGCCGGATTGTTCACTCCCGCTTTTCTGAAATACTTCGTCGCAATGATATTGCAGGCGGTCTGACTATAGCCTTCCGGAAACTCCAATTCCTGCATATCTGCAATGATCTTTCCTGTCTTCCAGTTCTTCATGAAAACGTCTACTGTCTTCCACTGAAACAAATCATACACGGTGAGTGACTTGTCCTCCTCCATCTGCTTGGTAAAAACCCTCTTTACGACTCCTTTTAAATTGGACACGCGATAACCTCCTAAGTCTATAATTATACTTTATATAGTATATAAACGATAAACACAACGCATATCTAGTATACTATAGAGAATGAGAAAAATAAATACAAAAAAATAAATTTTGCAGGAAAGAACTCTGCAAAATTTATTAGATTTAAATCTTTTTTTGACCCAGCTTATTTTCATTGCCCTGAATCAACCTGACGATATTTGATCTGTGCCTATAGACTGAGAATACAGAGATTATAAGAGCGAATACCAGCCTTAAGTCAGCACCATATGCAAGATATGTCACCACCGGCAACAAGGCCATTCCAGATATGGATCCAAGCGAAACGTATCTGGTAATAACTATAAGTACTATTCCCAGCCCTAAGCAAACCGACGCAACAAAAGGATCATACACCAAGAACACTCCGATTGATGTTGCAATGCCCTTGCCTCCTCTAAATCCCATTAGAGCTGGCCAGTTGTGTCCCGCTATTACAGCCAGGCCGCAAAGCATCACTGTTATGTCCATGCCTGCAAAAGCATTGGCCAAAATCACCGGCACTGCTCCTTTGAGCACGTCTCCAAGCAACACAAGGGCTGCATACTTTTTACCCAAGACCCTCAAAACATTCGTCGTACCTGCATTGCCGCTTCCAAAATTCCTTATGTCTTCCTTCATCTTGTATTTGGTAATCAAATATGCAAATGAGATATTGCCGATAAAATATGATAATACCACTAGAAAAAAATCCATTTTATTTTCCACCTTTTTTTGAAATAGCGAACATAATTATAACACATAATTCAGCGCCGGTGAATAAAAAATTTGGCCGATGCTCTATCTGTATTCTTCAATGGTGTCATAAGTCAATTCCTTGGCAATCTTCAGCTCAGCTATCGCAGCTATATATGCGTTTACCGTATCCATGCAGGTAAAGCAAGGTGCATTTAGGCTTTGACAATAGCTCCTTAGCTTAAATCCAAATCTAGAATCGTCTCTGCCCATGGTAGGAGTATTTATTACAATGGATATTTCTTTGGTCTTTATCTTTTCTTTAATTACTTCCAGTTCATTCTTCCCATAAATTATGCAGCTCACTCCGTTTTTCTTGAGATAAGCTCCCGTCCCTTCAGTGGCCGCCAGTGCAAACCCTAGTTTTTCAAAAGCTTTTGCCGCTTCCAAGCCTTCTGAAACATCCCTTTCATTAAGGGTTATGAGGATCTCTCCCTTGTGATCGAATCGGTATCCTGCCCCGATAAAAGCCTTAGCCAAGGCCGGCTCGTACTTGGTGTCTATCCCCAATACTTCACCTGTAGATTTCATTTCCGGTGTCAGAGCGCTGTCCACATCTAGAAGCTTCTGGAAGGAAAAAACCGGTGCTTTTACTGCTACCAAATTTGTCTTTTCAGCAAGGCCTGTTCCAAAATCCATATCTTTTAGCTTTTCTCCCAATATAGTCCTTACGGCAATATCTATCATGGGAATCTTTGTGACTTTGCTGATAATTGGCACGGTTCTCGATGCCCTTGGGTTTACCTCGATGATATAAACCTTTTCGTCCTTGACCACAAATTGAATGTTTAGTATTCCCGTCACGTTGAGGGCTCTTGCTATCTTTTCCGTATATTCTACAATCAGAGCCTCCACATTCTTCGAAATGTTCTGAGTTGGGTACACGCTGAAGCTGTCTCCGGAGTGGACGCCTGTCCTCTCTATGTGCTCCATGATTCCTGGAATCAATACGTCCTGACCATCCGCTACTGCATCCACTTCCACCTCCACGCCGTTTATGTACTGATCGATTAGGATAGGATGCTTCTTTGATGCCCTGGCTGCTTCCTTTAGATATTTTACGAGCTCACTTTCATCGTAAACAACCTGCATCGCCCTTCCTCCGATTACATAAGAAGGTCTGACAAGTACCGGATAACCGATATCTTTGGCTGCCTTTATGCCCTCTTCAACAGAAGCTACTCCAGTTCCAACCGGCCGTGGTATCTCCAGCTCATACAATAGGCGGTCGAATCTTTTTCTATCCTCTGCCACGTCTATGGAATTTACGCTGGTGCCAAGAATCTGCACCCCTCTGCTCATGAGCTTGGCAGCCAGATTTATGGATGTTTGGCCGCCGAATTGCACAATGACTCCTTTTGGCATTTCACGTCTGATTACGTTGTAGACATCTTCTATGAACAGCGGTTCAAAATATAGCTTGTCTGCAGTATCAAAATCCGTACTGACAGTCTCAGGGTTGTTGTTTATTATTATGGATTCGTATCCCATTTTTTGTATCGCCCAAACTGCATGCACTGAGCAGTAGTCGAACTCAATACCCTGTCCGATTCTGATGGGACCGGAGCCTATTACCACAATTTTTTGTTTTTTGCTGATTACATTTTCGTCCTCTTCATCATAAGTTGAATAGTAATAAGGGGTATACGACTCAAATTCTCCTGCACAGGTATCCACCATTTTATAGACCGGATATATCTGATGTGCTCTTCTTACAGCATCGATAACCTCAGATGTCTCACCTGAGAGCATCTCTATCTCCCTATCGGTAAAGCCGAGACGCTCCGCCTTCATGAGGAGCTCCTTGTCCAAAGGTTTGTTAGATAGCTCTTTTTCCATGTTTATTATGTTATTGAATTTGTGCAAAAACCATTTGTCTATCTTGGTTATTTCATGTATGGCGTCAACTTCGACATTTCTTCTCAATGCCTCGAATATTACAAATATCCTCTCATCATCAACCCTGGAAAGAGATTTGACAATATCTTCATCACCCATATCCTGAAGGTATTTTTTCCTCATTGATATAACGTTGCCTTCAAGGGATATCACCGCTTTAAGCAGAGAGCTTTCAAAGCTCCTGTCTATGGCCATAACCTCGCCGGTAGCCTTCATTTGGGTTCCAAGAGTCCTGTTGGCGTAATCAAATTTGTCGAATGGCCATTTGGGAATCTTGACTACTATATAATCAAGCGCCGGTTCAAATGAAGCTTTTGTCTTCTTTGTCACGCTATTTTCAATTTCATGCAAATGAAGCCCCACTGCGATCTTTGCCGCGATCTTGGCTATCGGGTAGCCCGCTGCCTTTGAAGCTAGTGCTGAGGATCTGCTTACCCTTGGATTTACTTCTATCACTATATAGTCCTTGCTTTTAGGATTCAGCGCGAACTGTATATTGCATCCTCCCTCTATCTTTAGGGCCTTTATTATTTTCAAGGCGGATTGCCTAAGCATATGGTACTCATTGTCCGTTAGAGTCTGTGACGGAGCCACCACTATGCTGTCTCCGGTATGAACACCAACTGGATCGATATTTTCCATATTGCAGATAATGATGCAGGTATCGTTTCCGTCCCTCATCACCTCGTATTCTAATTCCTTCCATCCGGCGACGCTCTGCTCCAATAGAACCTGCCCTATCCTGGAAAACATGAGTCCGGTATGAAGGATTTTCCTGAGGGACTCCTCGTCTTCAGCAATGCCCCCGCCTGTACCCCCTAATGTGTACGCAGGCCTTACTATAACCGGATATCCTGTTTGTGACGCAAACTCAACTCCCGCTTCTATATCCGATATGATAGCACTTTCAGGTATGGGCTCATCAATTTCATTCATTAGGTTTCTGAAGCTCTCTCTGTCCTCGGCTTTCTTGATGGCTTCCAATGAGGTCCCCAGCAGCTTTACGTCGAATTCCTCCAGTATGCCCGCTTCGTGAAGCTCCATCGCTAGATTAAGTCCCGTCTGTCCTCCCAACGTCGGCAAAAGCCCCTCCGGTCTTTCCTTTTTTATGATGTACCTAAGAGCTTCCGGAGTCAAGGGCTGTATGTAGACCTTGTCGGCTATATTGTCATCGGTCATTATGGTCGCAGGATTGCTGTTTACTAAAACGACGCTTATTCCCTCTTCTTTTAGGGCTTTGCAGGCCTGTGTTCCTGCATAGTCGAATTCTGCGGCTTGACCAATGATTATAGGGCCTGAACCTATGACCATGACTTTCTTTATATCTGTATTTTTAGGCATTATATTCATCATCCTTTACGTTGTTGATCCATCCTGCAATGATCTCATGTCCGTCAACAGGCCCTGGGCCTTCCTCGGGATGAAACTGTACTGCTTTTATTTTAAGCCCGGGATGGTCAAAGCCTTCCAATGTACCGTCGTTTATATTTTCGTATGTTTTGACGGTTCCTTCGGGGAGGCTTCTTCCGTCCACCTCATAACCGTGATTCTGCGAAGATATCAAAACCTTTTGGCTTTTAAGATTTATTACTGGATGATTGCTGCCCCTGTGGCCGAACTTCATCTTGAAGGTATCCGCTCCGAGAGCCAAGGCAAGTATCTGGTGACCTAGGCAAATGCCAAAAAGGGGCATCTTTCCGAAGAGCTCCTTTGCCAAGCTTATTATCTCAGGATTGTCCTTCGGGTCACCTGGACCGTTGGAGAACATGAATCCGTCCAGGCCATCAGACATTATTTCGTCTGCTCCAGTGTTATAAGGATAGAGTATCACCTTGCAACCGCAAGATAAAAGCTCTCTCAATATCCCTCTCTTAAACCCGAGATCTAAAAGGCCTATTTTTGCACCATTTCCATCAAATGTCATTTTTTCTTTTAAGGCATTTCTTCTTGCAACATCCTTCGGGAATGAGTAGGTATTTATTTTTTCCATTGCCTCCGAAGTCTTATCATAGGTAAGCAAGCATTTCATGGTACCGATATTCCTGATTTTTTTTGTTATCATCCTTGTATCTATCCCGTATATCCCGGGTATTCCTTTGCTCTTAAGAAAATCATCCAAAGTTTCATCACATTCATAATGGCTTGGATGCACGCTATATTCCCTAACGGCAAAGGCTTTTACCTGTATGTCTTCGGATTCGAAGTCATTTTTGTTTATTCCGTAATTTCCTACAATGGGGTAAGTCATCACAACGGTCTGTTCCCTGTATGAGGGATCTGTCAAGATTTCCTGATACCCAGTCATTCCCGTATTAAATACTATCTCCGACAGGGTTTCCTTAATTGCGCCGAAGGCCTCTCCTTCCACCAACGTCCCATCTTCCAGGTAGAGGTAGGCTTTCATTTTGCATCCTCCAATGCTGCAGTGAAAATTCCAATGAATTCATCAATTTCTTTTTTGCCCACTGTCAAAGGAGGCACAAACCGTATTACGTCGCTTCCCGCACCTACCAGCAACAGCCCTTTTTCCATGGCATTTTTCACGACTTCTACAGGGGCGATGCCTTCCAATGATACCCCCATCATTAGCCCTGCGCCCTTGACTTCCTTGATTTCAGGATGCTCATTCTTGATATTCTCTAATTTTTCTCTTAGATAGGCTCCTTGCTTTTTAACATTTTCGATCAATCCATTTTCCATAAGTTCCTCAACTACCACCAAGGCAGCTGAAGCTGAAAGGGCATTGCCTCCGAAGGTAGATGCATGGCTTCCCGGGGTGAAGGCTTGTGCCACTTCTTCTTTGGCTATTATCGCTCCCATTGGAATTCCCCCTCCTAGACCTTTGGCACATGTGACTATATCCGGAACTACACCGTATTTTTGGTAGGCGAAAAAATCACCTGTTCGTCCGATTCCACTTTGGACTTCATCAAAGATCAATATGATGTTGTTATCATCGCACAGTTTTCTAACGGCTTTTAGGTAATCTACCTGTGCAGGGTTTATTCCCCCTTCTCCCTGTATGGGCTCCACTATTACTGCTGCCGTCTCAGGAGATATCTTGGATTTTAAATCCTCTATATCGTTGAATTCTGCAAAATCCACCTGTGGCATCATCGGATCAAGGTCCTTTTGGTATTTAAGCTGGCCTGTCGCCGATATGGCTCCAAATGTCCTCCCGTGAAAAGAATTTTTCATGGAAACTATTTTATACGCATCCTTAGACTTATTTTTTTTGCAGTACACCCGGCTAAGCTTCAAGGCAGCCTCCACAGCTTCAGCCCCACTGTTGCAGAAGAATACCTTGTCAAGACCTGAATATTTGCTGAGCTTTTCAGCGAGCTTTACAGCTGGTTCATTATAGTAAAGGTTTGATATATGCGTAAGTTTCTTGAGCTGCTCTCCCACTGCTTCTATGAACCTTTCATGTCCATAACCCAAGGCATTTACCGCTATGCCCGATACAAAATCCAGATATTTTTTTCCACTGTCATCGAAAAGATAGCATCCTTCTCCACGTTCAAATACCAGCGGAAAGGACGCATAAGTGCTCATAATGTATTTTTTAGCCTTGTCTATGGTTTTATTCTCCATGATTATCCTCCTGTTTGTAAATCATCGTTCCTATCCCTGAGTTAGTGAATACTTCAAGCAAAAGACAGTGTTCAACTCTTCCATCAAGGATGTGGACGCTGTTGACGCCTGCTTCTATGCTCTTTTTGCAGTTCTCTATTTTAGGTATCATTCCCCCGGTTATTACTTTTTCTTCCTTGTATTGCTCTATGCGATCTATCGCTATTTTTGATATCAGGCTGTCCTTATCCTCAACGTCTCTTAATACCCCTTCCACATCCGTGAGGTAAACCAGCTTCTCGGCCTTAAGCGCGGAAGCCAAGGCGCTAGCCACATAATCTGCATTTATATTGTATGTATGGTTGTTTTCATCTGTGGCGATTGGGGCTACTACAGGCACGAAATCATCATTCATCAAGCTATCTAAAAGTTCAGGATTTACCTTTTCGATCTCTCCAACCCAGCCGATATCCTTTCCCCCTGGCATTTTCTTCCTAGCCAGAATTGTCCTGCCGTCTTTGCCGCTGATGCCCACCGCCTTTATGCCCTGCTGTTGAAACATTTGGACTATTTCTTTGTTTATGCTTCCAGAAAGCACCATTTCAGCTATCTCCATGGTTTCATCGTCAGTAACCCTAAGGCCGTCAACAAACAGGCTTTCCTTACCAACTTTTTCCAGCATTTCGTTTATCTTTTTTCCGCCTCCGTGGACCACCACCGGCCGTATCCCAACAAGCTTCATAAGGGTTATATCCTTTATGACTGACATCTTAAGCTTTTCATCGATCATCGCGCTGCCGCCGTATTTTATGACCACGATCTTGTTGTTGAATTTTTTTATATAAGGCAGCGCTTCCATAAGAGTCTTTGCCTGATTTATATATTTGTCCATTAGTCTCTCCTTAGGTTCTGTATTCACCGTTAATTTTCACATAATCGTAGCTTAAGTCGCATCCCCAGCCGGTAGCCTGGGCTTCGCCGTCTTCCAAGGTCGCATGTATCTTTATGTCCCTGTTTTGCAAGAGCTCATAGGCATAATCTTCGTCAAAAGCTACTGGCAAACCTTCTTTTAGAAGCAGGATCTTCTGACCTGAAGCTTCAAATTCCAAGCTTGCCTTTTCCGGATCAAAATCCGCCTGGGAGTACCCCATGGCGCAGAGAACCCTTCCCCAGTTTGCATCCTCTCCGAACATTGCTGTCTTGACAAGGTTTGAAGTAAGAACGCTTTTTACCATCTTTCGGGCATCTTCCGTAGTCTTTGCTCCGGTTATCTTCACCTCTATAAATTTGCTGGCGCCTTCTCCGTCCTTTACTATTTCCTTGGCAAGGTGCTCATTTATGTGATAGAGGGCTTTGTACAATGTTCTATAGTCCTTGTTTTCCTCTGTGATCTTTTCATTTCCAGCCATTCCGTTTGCCATTACCACCACCATGTCATTGGTGCTGGTATCCCCGTCTACGGATATCATATTGTATGTATCCTTCCCGATTTGCTTAAGAGCCTTTCTGAGAAGCTCCTGGCTGATATCTGCATCAGTTGTCACAAAGGAAAGCATGGTTGCCATGTTGGGATGTATCATACCCGATCCCTTTGCCATTCCGGCAACTATTACTGCCTTTCCCCCTATTTCGATCTCTACAGCGATGTTCTTTATCGTCGTGTCCGTCGTCATTATTCCTTCCGCCGCATTAAGTCCCGAAATAAGCTCCTCATCCAAATCCTTTGAAAGTTCCTTGATTCCATCTCTTATGATATCTATAGGCAATGGAACTCCGATAACTCCGGTGGACGCTACTATGACCTCTTCTCTTTTTATTCCAAAGCTTTCAGCGGTTGTTTCCGCCATGAGCACCGTATCATCCATGCCTTTTTTGCCGGTGCATGCATTTGCGTTGCCGCTGTTGACTACAATAGCTCTGATGGGCTTTCCCTTTTCGTATACGTCCATGTTCCAGACCACTGGTGCAGCCTTGACCTTGTTGGTGGTAAACATAGCCGCCACTGCGGCTGGATTCTCGCTTAGTACAATGGATAAGTCTTTACGCTTTTTCTTTACGCCTACGTGTTTGCCTGCTGCCGTAAATCCTTTAGGTGAATTTATTGCTCCTTCAATTACGTGCATGTCTTCTCCCCCTTAAACCGGAAATATTGGAATATCCTCTAGTCCGGTATTTTCATTTATTCCAAATATGATATTCATGTTTTGTACCCCTTGACCGGCAGCGCCTTTCATCAAGTTGTCTATTGCGCCTATAGCTACCAGGGTATTTGTCCTTTTGTCCAGTTTTAGTCCTATGTCGCAATAATTAGAACCTTTGACCCATCTGGTCTCCGGCAAATTTCCTTCACTGAGTATCCTTACAAATTCGCTATCTTTGTAATATTCGAGGTAAAATTCTCTGATCTTCTCCTCAGTCAAGTCCTCTTTTAACTTAATGTAGCATGTAGCCAGTATCCCTCTGTTCATGGGCGTTAAATGAGGAGTAAATATCAGCCTTATCTGTTTTCCCGCCACTGCACCTAGCTGTTCTTCTATCTCAGGGGTATGTCTGTGGGCTGCGACTTTGTACGCCTTTATAGATTCGTTGCACTCGGTATAATGAGTTGATACGTCAAGACTTCTCCCAGCGCCGGTTATACCTGATTTTGCATCAATTACAATAGAGTCCGTGTCGAATGCAGACTGTGTCATCAAAGGAGCCAATGTTAGAATGCTGCAGGTTGTGTAGCACCCGGGATTTGCCACCAGGCTGTATTCTTTTATTTCGTCTTTTTTGATTTCACAAAGTCCGTAGATGCTTTTTTCTATAAGATCTGGGCTCAAGTGCTTTGTATGATACCACTGTTCATAGATATCCACGTCCTTAAGCCTATAATCCGCTCCCATGTCTATAACCTTGGTCTTTGATAGGATTTCCTCAGTTATCATATGAGAAGCCACGCCATGGGGCAAAGCTAGAAAAACAACGTCGGATTCTTCGGCTATCTTTTGTATGTCCTGCTTTTCAAAGGGCTTTTCATAAATGCTCTTATAATTTCCGTAAGACTTGTCATATCTCTCACCTACAGCGCTGGTGGAAGTGATTGAACCTATCTCCACCTGTGGATGGTTATGCAAAAGCCTTATCAGTTCTTGCCCTACATATCCCGAAGCTCCTATTACGCTTGCTCTTATCATGTTAATACCTCATTTCATTATTAATTATTCAATTTCCCTATATAAATATTCGTTTTTCATATATAATGTTATCTGATGGCAAAGGGCTGTCACTACCTTAGCTGTCACATAATTATACATGCGCTTGCAGATGTTTTCAAGTATTTTTTAATTTTTATTGCATATTATTCATTTATGTTGTATAATTATGCGTATTGAAATTTAATTATTATGGAGGTCGCTATTTAGATGAAAAAGAAAGTTATTTTGGCATATTCAGGTGGTCTTGATACTACTACCATTATACCTTGGTTGAAGGAAAATTACGACTATGAGGTAATCGCAGTATGCATAGATGTTGGACAAGGACAAGAAATCGACGGCTTGGAGGAAAGGGCTCTGACTTCGGGAGCAAGCAAACTCTACATAGATGACGTAACAGATATTTTCGTCAACGAGTATGTTTTTCCTACTTTGAAGGCGGGAGCAGTTTACGAAAACAAGTACCTTTTAGGCACATCAATTGCAAGACCGCTTATCGCAGAGAGATTGGTCCACTATGCCCTTAAGGAAGGTGCAGAGGCAATCTGCCACGGTGCTACCGGCAAAGGAAACGACCAGGTAAGATTCGAGCTAACCATAACCGCACTGGCTCCTCACCTTAAGATAATTGCTCCATGGAGAATATGGGATATCAAGTCCAGAGAAGACGCCATCGAGTACTGCATCAAAAACGATATTAAGCTTAACATGAAAAAAGACTCAAGCTATAGCCGAGATAAAAACCTCTGGCACCTTAGCCACGAGGGTTTAGAGCTTGAAAACCCAACAATAGAGCCAGATCACAGCAAGATCTTGCAGATGTGCAACACGTTGGAAAACGCACCTGATGAAAGCGAGTATATAACTATAGATTTCCAAGAGGGCATTCCCATAGCGTTAAACGGAATGAAGATGGACGGCACCTCCTTGCTGAGAGCGCTCAATGAAGTAGGAGGCAAGCACGGAATTGGAGTAATCGACCTTATCGAAAACCGCATCGTAGGCATGAAGTCCCGTGGAATTTACGAAACCCCAGGAGGAACAATCCTATACAAAGCCCACCAGGAGCTGGAGCACCTCTGCCTCGACAAGGAAACCTACTCCTTCAAGCAGATAGCAGCAACCAAGTTTTCAGAGATGGTCTACAACGGACAATGGTTCACGCCTTTGCGTGAGGCCATGAGCGCTTTTGTTGACGAAACACAAAAGGTAATTACCGGAAAGGTAAGATTCAAGCTTTACAAGGGAAACATAGTCCTGGCCGGAATTGAATCAGACTATTCCCTTTACAACGAGGAAATATCTAGTTTCGATACTGGAGAGCTATATGACCACAAGGATGCGGAAGGCTTCATAAGATTATTCGGTCTGCCTCTTAAGGTCAGAGCCCTCATGAAGGAAAAGAACAATCAACTATACGAGGACGTGAAAAAATGAAGCTTTGGGGAGGACGTTTTACAAAGGAGACCAATCCGCTGACGGACGACTTCAACTCATCCATACATTTTGACAACATACTTTATCCTTATGATATCAAGGGAAGCATCGCCCATGCCAAGATGCTTGGAAAACAAAAGATCATTTCCTCTGAGGAAAGCGTGGCAATTATTGAAGGACTGAAGGAAATCTTAAAAGATATCCAATGCGGCAAAGTGGAGTTTGATATTTCCGCCGAGGATATTCACATGAACATGGAGAAGCTTCTAATAGAAAAAATAGGCGATACTGGCAAGAAGCTGCATACAGGCAGAAGCAGAAACGATCAGGTTGCTCTAGATATGAGGATGTACGTCAAAGACCAGATAGAATCCATAGATGCCATGCTCCACAACCTCCAGCAGGTGCTTTTGGACTTGGCAGTAGAACACAAAAAAACCATTATGCCGGGATACACGCATCTTCAAAAGGCGCAGCCTGTAACTTTGGCTCATCATTTGAGCGCGTATTTCGAAATGTTCAAGAGGGACCGGGCAAGGCTTGCCGACTGCTACCTTCGTACGGACATCATGCCTCTTGGATCAAGTGCCTTAGCCGGAACTACTTACGATCTCGACAGAGAAATGGTAGCTGACCTTCTGGATTTTAAAGCTGTTACTTTAAACAGCATGGACGGAGTATCCGACAGGGACTACTGCATAGAGTTTTTAAGCGCGCTGTCCATGATCATAATGCATTTAAGCAGGTTTAGCGAAGAAATAATTCTTTGGTGCTCTGATGAGTTTAACTTCATCAAACTGGATGATGCCTACAGCACAGGTAGCAGCATTATGCCCCAGAAGAAAAACCCTGACATTGCCGAGCTGGTCAGGGGAAAGACTGGAAGAGTTTACGGACATTTGATGGGACTTTTGACCACGATGAAAGGTATCCCCTTGGCCTACAACAAAGACATGCAAGAGGACAAGGAGGCTGTGTTCGACGGAGTAAAAACCATATCTATGTGTCTTCCTATATTTACGGACATGGTAAAGACCATGAATGTAAACAAAAAAGTCATGTACGAGGGAGCCAAGAAGGCTTTCACCAATGCCACGGATGCAGCAGACTGGCTCGTAAAAAAAGACATGCCTTTTAGGGAAGCCCACTCAATAATTGGAAAGCTTGTATTGTACTGCATAGAAAAGGGCAAAAACATCGAGGATCTGTCCCTTGAAGAATTCAAGAAAATATCGCCTGTTTTCGACGAGACCATATACGATCATATCACCATTGAAGCTTGCGTCAACAATCGAAAAGTAATCGGCGGACCATCTATAGAAAGCATGGAGAAGGTATTGTTTATAAATCGAAATTATCTTCTTGAAAATACGCCTAAATAAAACCAGCTGCACTTTACAAAGAGTAAAGTGCAGCCTTTTTTAAATCTTTCTGAAGTTTTCAAATCTTTTTATTACTTCTTCTTTCCCTAGAATGCTCATGATTTTCATTAGATCTGATCCGTGCATCTGTCGGGTCGCTATTATCCTGGCGGGCATAAACAGGCTCTTTCCTTTGATGCCCTTTTCCTTTTGAATCTCTTTAAATACTTTCTTTAATGTTTCCGGCGTGAATTCGTCTAATTTTTCCATTTTTTCTACCGCCGATTCAGCAAGAACAGGGGTCGTGTCCAGCTGGAGCATTTCCCTAATTTCATCGGTTACTTCACCATCGTATTCGAAGAGATTTTTCATTTCAGTTTTTATATCCGAGAACTTGTCCATCTTTTCTTTAAATGCGTCCACTATCTTCTCAAAGTATGAAAAATCAGCTTCAAATTGCTCATCGGTGACATATCCAGTTTCCATCATAAAAGGAGCACACAGTTTTGTCAGCTCTTCTGTTGGAAGCTTCCTCAAATATTCGCCATTCATCCAGTTGAGCTTGTTTACGTCAAATACAGCACCTGACTTGTTCACCCTCTTGACATCGAAATGGGCTATAAGCTCCTCCATGGAGAATATCTCTTCGTTCACATCCGGACTCCACCCCAGCAGGGCAATGTAGTTTATCAAGGCTGCCGGCAGATACCCTTTCGCTAGGAAATCTTCTACTGCGACATCTCCCTGCCTTTTGCTGAGCTTTTTCTTGTCAGCATTTAGGATGTTTGGCAAATGGACATACGTAGGCTTTTCCCAGCCGAATGCTTCGTATAACAAAACGTGCTTTGGGGTAGAAGGCAACCATTCCTCTCCCCTGATCACATGGGTAATACCCATTAAGTGATCGTCTATCACTACTGCAAAGTGATACGTGGGGAAACCGTCTGATTTTATCAAGACCTGATCGTCAACCTCGTCGCTATTTATTTTTATATCCCCTCTTACTTCATCATAAAAGCTTATAATTGAATTTTCCGGCATCCTGAGCCTAATGACATATTCCTCACCAGCTGCAACCCTTCTTTCAACCTCTTCCTTGGAAAGGTTTCTGCAATGGCCGTCGTATTTTGGAGTCATATTTTCACGGCGCTGATTTTCACGCACCTCTTCCAGCCTTTCCTTTGAACAGAAACAATGATATGCATGCTTATCTTCCAGGAGATCACTTAAGTATTTTTTGTATATATCCAGCCTTTCTGACTGTATATATGGACCATACTCTCCCTTTTGAATTAATTTTCCATTATCAAAAGTAGGTCCCTCGTCGTGAATAAGCCCAGTCTTTTCCAGGCATTCTATTAGGTTGACCATCGAATCCTCAACCAACCTCTTTTGATCAGTATCCTCTATCCTTAAGACGTATGAACCGTTGTTTTTCTTCGCGAACAAATAATTGTAAAGCGCAGTCCTCAAGGATCCTATATGCACATATCCGGTAGGACTTGGCGCAAATCTAACTCTAACCATCGTATTACCTCCTAAAAATTAAATTAGCTCTTCTCCATTGACCTTTCCTAAAAACAATCTATGATAGACGCACCCATGCTCCTGATCAAAAAGGCTCTTCTCAGGATCTATCTTGTCTAAAACCACTTCAGGCCTCAAGTTTTCCTTGCTTCCCGTTGCTAGCCTCGCTATAATATTCACCGTTAATCCCTCTGTACTCGCGGAGAGTTCCTTGATAAGGGGCCTTATCTCCTTGTCAGACCATTTGCCTTTTTTGTTTCTCTTTCTGTAAACTATGCTTTCACTATCCAAAATCGACTTTAACTGATCAGATAACCGCTCCACTTCCCCAGAAGCATTTAAAAGACAGGTTACTTGATAGACGCTCTCTTCAATCAAAGATGTAAGAGATGGGAGTTTTTCTTCCGTTACTATTGCTTTCAATGCCGCAAACCCTTTAGGAGCAGACTCATTCATGCTCCCAACCAGCAATACCGGGTCTATGCTTTCCATAAGTTCTACATCCACATACTCACAATCCGATGTCAACCCAACCCCCATGGCCATGGCAAATGCCAGTTTGGGATGGGGATTGAATCCCTCGCTGTATTTCATTGGAACTTCGGCACGCCTTAAAATCCTCTGAACCATCCTCTGCATGTCAAGATGTGAAATATAACGTATATCCGCTTCTCTTTTAAACTTTATCCTTGCTGTATACACGACATTTCCACCCTTCTTCAAAGTCGTTGAACCCACAATTTACGCATCTGTATTTGCAAAAGGGAGTCAGCTCTTCATTTAGAGCCTTATCATACTCTTTGACCAAGAATGATTTTGTCACCCCAATGTCGATAAAATCCCATGGGAAAAGCTCATCGACCCCTCTTTTTCTTGTGGTATAAAAATCAGGATCAATCCCCGCTTCAACAAAAGCTTCCAGCCAATTTTCGTATTTGAAGGAATCCTTCCATCCATCTGCCTTGCAACCTTTTTTAAACGCCCTGTAAATCACATCGGAAAGCTTTCTGTCTCCCCTTGCGAATACTCCTTCAAGGCGGCTGACGTGAGGATCGTGCCAACTATAGTCAATAGCTCTGCTTCTCATGTTCTTAATTATATGCTGCTGCTTATCCGCAATTTCCTCTACGCTGTCCTGGGCTACCCATTGAAACGGGGTAAAAGCTTTAGGCACGAATGAGGACGTGCTGACGACAATCTTGATTTTCTTGTTTTTCTTGTCGCTGACTGTCTGATTGTATGAGTCCAAGACCTTAAACGCCATCTCGGTGATTCCATCAAGGTCTTCTCTAGTCTCTGTTGGCAGTCCTATCATGAAGTATAACTTCACATGACCCCATCCGAGATTAAAGGCTTCACTGACAGACTGGATAAGATCTTCTTCCGTGACGCCTTTGTTTATTACATCCCGCATCCTCTGAGTGCCAGCCTCCGGAGCAAATGTAAGTCCGGTCTTTCTTACCTTTTGTATTTTTTCCGCAGTCTTGATGGAGAAACTGTCTATCCTAAGGGATGGAAGTCCGACAGAGATCCTCTTGCTTTGGTATTTTTCAAGCAGGTAGTCCGTCAATTCGGGAAGACATGAATAATCCATGGTGGAAAGTGAAGACAGGGATATTTCCTCATACCCTGTGTTCTTAATAAGATCATCGGCATTTTTCTTAAGCGTATCAAGGCTTTTTTCCCTAAGAGGCCTGTAAAGCATCCCTGCCTGACAGAATCTGCACCCTCTTGTGCATCCCCTAAAAAGCTCCAGCATGCTCCTGTCGTGAACTATTTCAATATATGGCACTATAAACCTATCTGGGTAATAAACATTGTCCAAATCCTTAACGAATCGTTTCTTGACCGACTTAGGAACTCCCTCATGGAACGGATTGAAGCTTTTTAACGTACCGTCTTCATGATATAGGGCTTCATACAATGCCGGTATGTATACCCCTTGGATTGCCGCTGCTTTTCTAAGAAAATCCGCCTTGATGTAATTGTCCCTTTCCTTCTCGTAAAGGTCTAATATCTCCTGGATGACTTCTTCTCCTTCGCCGATTACGATTAAATCTGCAAAATCAGCAACAGGCTCCGGATTATAAGCACATGGTCCTCCAAAGACCACCAATGGATCCTTCTCAGTTCTGTCTTTGGAATATACAGGTATTCCGCCCATATCCATCATGTTCAATATATTCGTATAACTCATTTCGTACTGAAGGGTAAACCCAACAAAATCAAATTCGCTTAACGGAGTTCTAGTTTCAATTGAAAATAGCGGGATATCCTTTTCTTTTAGGATTGACTCCATATCAGGATAAAGCGCAAAAACTCTTTCGCAATACGTCTTATCTCTTTCATTTAACAAATGATACAGTATCTTGATTCCCAAGTGGGACATACCCACCTCGTATACATCTGGGAATGCCATGCAAAACCTTACCGTATCTTCATTAATTTCTTTTTTTACACTGTTGATCTCATTTCCAACGTATCTTGCAGGCGTTTCAACCTTTGGCAAAATACTGTCGATTATATTATCCATCCCATGTTTCCTTTCCATTATCCCGCTAAATTAAGCAGTTTCGTTAAAAATTTATGCTGTGTCTTCGCATATGAACGCCCAACACAAGCCCTACGGCAATTAGATTCGTCATAAGCGAACTCCCACCGTAGCTCAAAAAAGGCAGCGTTATTCCCGTTATGGGCATAAGCCCTAAGGTCATTCCAATGTTTTCAAAAATTTGAAATGCAAACATAAAAAACACTCCTACTATTATCAATGTTCCAAACTCGTCCTTGGCAGCTCTAGCATCCCTTAAGAGCCTAAACAGCATCAATCCAAATAACAGCACTACAACAGAACCTCCCACAAAACCTGCAGACTCCGATATTACCGAAAATATAAAATCAGTCCATTGGGCAGGTAGGTAGTTCAAACTGGTCATTGTATTTTGGGCATTCAAGCCTTTCCCAAAAACTTCTCCCGACCCGACGGTTATAATAGACTGTATCGTATGGTAGCCCTGTCCCAGTGGATCGAGAGTAGGATTCAGGAAGTATATTATCCTGTTCTTTTGGTAATCCTCCATCATGAAATTCCACAATATAGGAGCAATTATTATAATCGCGCCCAACGCTCCAAATACTATTTTCATATTAATACCCGCAACAAACACCATCCCCGAAGCGATGACTATGTACACGAGGGATTGCCCCAGGTCAGGCTGTATGAAAACCAAGGAAACGAAGGCCAGCACCGCGGCAAAAATCACCAGGATATCAAAGATGCTGTTTAATTTGTTTTTCCTTATCTCCAGTATCTTTGCCATCACTATGATGAACCCGATTTTAACGATCTCAGACGTCTGGAATTCCATAAAGCCCATGTTTATCCATCTTCGACTGCCTTTGTTGACTATCCCTAGTCCTGGAACATAGACAGCAAGAAGAAGCAGTATGCATACGGCAAATATCAACATCCAGTGCCTCCCAAGAACCTTGTAGTCTATGGACATGACTATCAGCATCCCAGTCAAACCCAGACTGAGAGCTACGGCTTGTCTAAATATAAAATCCGCCGAATCTCCGGCTAGAAAATTATCTGTATTCGTAGCTACCCCTATAGCGGCTATCCCTATTGCGCTCAAAAGCAGCACCACCACTAAAAGCACGTAATCCACCTTCTTAAGGTAAGAAATCAATTTCATGGAACACCTCTTTTTCTCTATTGTTTCTGATTATACGGCTGACTTTCAGAATCAATTTTGAGTTTTGCCAAAGGTTGATTATACCACAACTTTAGAAATTTTAAAAAAGCCTCCCGATCTTTCGGCAAGCTCATAGCTTTAGAAGCTGATATGATGCCTTCTCATATGAACATTCAAAACCAATCCTACGGCAAATATATTTGTCATCAGAGAGCTTCCCCCGTAGCTTAAGAACGGAAGCGTAATGCCTGTAATAGGCATTATTCCCATAGTCATGCCTATATTTTCGAATATCTGAAATAAAAACATGAAAAAGACTCCTGATACAATCAACGTACCGAACTCATCTTTTGCATTTTTTGCATCCTTTAACAACCTGAATAAAAAAATCCCTAAAAGTATCACTACTATGGATGCACCCACAAACCCCGCTGTTTCAGATATGACCGAGAATATAAAATCCGTCCATTGGGCAGGAAGGTAATTTAGCTTCGTCATTGTGTTTTCAGCATATACTCCCTTTCCGAAAACCTCTCCCGAGCCGATTGCTATCATGGACTGCAGCGCATGGTAACCATCTCCTAGAGGGTCGTTGGCAGGATTGAAAAATGTGATTATCCTTTTTTTCTGATAATCCTGCATAAAATAGTTCCACATGACGGGAAATCCCACTATTATAGCGCCGAAGACACCATAAACATACCTTATGTCAATTCCCGCCATAAAAAGCATTCCCGCGGCGATAACTACAAACACGAGAGCCTGGCCTAAATCCCCCTGTAGAAGGACAACGGATATGGGGACTGATATGAAGGCCACCAGAATCATCACATCTATTATGTTGCTGAGTTTATTTTTTCTTATCTCAAGAAGCTTGGCAAATGCAACTATAAAGCCCAGCTTTGCGATTTCCGAAGTTTGCAGGTCCATAAATCCCAAGCTGATCCATCCTCTAGTCCCTTTATTTACTATTCCCAAACCTGGGATGAAGACTAGCAACAAGCTTATAACAGTCAAAACAAATATATGAATCCAGTATTGCCCCAATGTTCTATAATCCATGGCGATTATAACTAACAATCCCGTCAACCCTATGCCAAAGGCTATTATCTGTTTTATTATAAAGGTGGAAGGATCTCCTCCCACAAAATTTTCAGTATTCGTCGCTACGGTTATAGCCATCAAGCCGATTGAGAATAAAGCCATTACTACAAATAACAGCACAAAATCCATCTTTTTTAGGTATTTAACCCATTCCATCATTTCACCTCAAAGTTAATCAATCAAAGGATTATACCACAAAATCATTCATCGTACATTAAATTCCAAGTTTTTTCGTATATTTTGTCTTTCACATCCCAGTCCACCTGGATATCATTCCAGATCTCTTCGCTTCTGATCGCTTGGCTTACAAGCATGAACAACCCGTTTACTGCGGTAGCACCCTGTTTCTTAGCAAGAGCCATGAGCATGGTTTCTTTTGGGTTATATATAAGGTCAACGACATGGGTAAACCCTGGGAGCTTATCTTCTCCTAAAGGTGACTGGCTTATATCCTTTGAGCTCATCCCCACTGGCGTGGTGTTAATGAGCACATGGGCAGATCCGGGCTTATAATCATTGTAATCAAGTATTTCGTAGCCCTTTATCCAATCTGATTCCTTTTTTCTGCTTAAAAATATAATGTCTTTGGGCTCATGGTTTCTAATATGATGATATACCCCTTTTGCAGCCCCTCCGGTACCTGCGATGGCAAATACCTTGTTTTTGATTTCGATATGGAATTTTTCGAGCGTCTCTCCAAATCCATGTATATCCGTATTGTATCCGTAGAGTTTCCCTCCAACGTTTTTAATGGTGTTGATTGCTCCTACTTCCAGAGCAGTTGAGTCAATTTCATCTAAAAACTCCATTACTTCAGTCTTGTATGGGATAGTCACATTGCATCCCTTGTAGCTTTTGATGATTTCCCCTACAGAGCTTTTAAAAACGTCCCTCGGTATTTCTTCTATGCCATAGTCTCCGTCAATTCCTGTAAGCTTGAAGAGCTCCTTGTGTATGTAAGGTGAAAAGCTATAAGACAGCTTTTCTCCGATTAAACAAAATTTATTCATTGAAGCGTGATCACCCTTTCTATTTTCTCCTTGATATTAAAAAACTGTTTCGACTTTATTATTCTATTGCAATGCTCTCCACATATCAATTATCAATTTATTTCTTTACTACTTTACTGCAATAAAGTATAATCTTCATATAGTCCCAACACCAAGACATCTATAATCTGGAGGTTATCGTTTTGAATAAAGAAAATTTCGATCTTTTATTAAAATGCCTTTCCGCTTTGGAATCTACCGATGAAACCCTGTCATTTTTAGAAGACCTATGCACCATCAAGGAAATTGAGGACATGCAGCACAGGTTGGAAATCGCCCAGGGCCTCTTTAATGGAAAGACATTTTCTGAGGTCCAAGAGATAACCGGCGCCAGCTCCACTACAGTAAGCAGGGTCAGCAGATGCCTGAAATACGGAACCGGGTATAAGACCATACTCGAAAAAATCAAATAGGCTTGATGTTTAAATCCCTTTTAAGCTTTTGAATCTCATCTTTCCAGAGCTGGTGAGATGCATCGCTTGGCATTCTCCAGTCCCCTCTTGGCGATAGATTTATCGACCCCACTTTGGGTCCGTCAGGCAAGCAGGATCTTTTGAACTGCTGTGTTATGAACCTTGTGTAAAATCTCTCAAGCCAAAATATCAAGACCTCTTCACTATAATCATCCTTAAACGCCAATTTACTGAGTTCAAAAACTTTTGAAGGCCTGAATCCATAACGTACCACATAATAAAGGTAAAAATCGTGGATTTCATAAGGACCTACGACTTCTTCAGTCTTTTGGGCAATATTTCCCTCTTCATCCGGTGGCAGAAGCTCCGGACTTACCGGGGTATCCAAAACATCATAAAGGGTTTCCTTTACTTCCTTCAAGCTGTTGTCAGCTATCCATTTGACCAGATACCTAACAAGGGTCTTCGGTATTCCGCTATTTATACCGTACATGGACATATGATCCCCATTATAGGTAGCCCATCCCAAAGCAAGTTCCGAAAGATCCCCTGTTCCTATAACCATCCCGTTGTCCCTGTTGGCTATGTTCATGAGTATCTTCGTACGTTCCCGGGCTTGTGCGTTTTCATATGTAACGTTGTGTACGCTCGGATCATGACCGATATCCTTGAAATGCTGCAGCGTTGACGGAACAATCGATATTTCTTCCAGGGATACATCAAGATTTTTCATCAGGCTGATTGCATTTTGATACGTACGGTCAGTAGTGCCGAATCCAGGCATTGTAATGGCCTTGATCATTTTTCTGTCCAATCCAAGCTTATCGCATGTCTTCACGCAGGCTAAAAGCGCCAATGTAGAGTCCAGGCCTCCTGAGATTCCCACAACCAGTGCTTTGGCTGAGGTGTGAATCATCCTTTTCCCCAAAGCGCTCGTCTGGATATTGAAAATCTCTTCGCACCTTGTATTTCTGTCTTTGATTCCCGCCGGTACAAATGGATGCTTCCAGACTTTCCTCTTGATTTCTTTTTTTTCACCTTCTATTTCGAATTCAGCAAAAATATAATCAGCGCCTTTGTGCTTGTTGTTTTCATGAAAAGAGGAATGCTTCTTTATCCTCTCCCCAGCAAGCTTTTCCACATCCACATCAGAAAATGTCAAGGAGGGCTTTATGTCAAATCTTTTTCCCTCTTCAAGCAAAGCTCCGTTTTCACAAATCATTGAGTCGCCCCCATAAACCACATCAGTGGTAGACTCTCCAAATCCAGAGGATGCATATGCATATGCACAAAGACACCTCGCCGACTGCTGCTTGACAAGTTCTAAACGATAATCTCTTTTGCCTACCAAGTCGTTGCTTGCAGAAGGATTCAATATCAGCGTGGCGCCACTCAGTGCCAGGTTGCTGCTTGGGGGGATGGCCACCCAAAGATCCTCACATATTTCGATTCCGGCAACAAGATCGTGGTTGCATTTATTTCTAAACAATATCTTGCTCCCCATGGGAACCCTTTGTCCGCAGTAATCCACCCACATGTTCTCCTCAAAATCATAACCTGAGGAAAACCATCTTTTCTCATAGAACTCATTGTACTCAGGCAGATGCATCTTCGGAACCATTCCCAGTATCTTGCCTTTTTGAATAACTACTCCGCAATTGTAAATCCTGTCGAACATCCTGACGGGAGCTCCTATGGCGAGAAGAATCGGCTTATTCTCCAAGAACCCTGCCAGCTCCCCTATTGCCTTTTCGCATCTGTCCATCAGAGCTTTTTGAAAAAAAAGATCCCCACATGTATATCCTGTAATTGCAAGCTCAGGTAAAAGCAAGATGTCAACATTTTTTATTATCGATTCATTTATCATTTCTTTAATAGCGCTTAAATTAAAATCCACGTCAGCTACCTTCAGTTCAGGCACACCGCACCCTACTCTGTAAAAACCATGTCTATACAAGTCTCCACCTCATTTAGTTATTTGTTTTATGTTTTCTTAAACCAAAGCTTCTACTATTAAACCAAAGGCTCTATTCCTTTGTAAATGTTATTGATTATATCTCCTGCACACATGCCCCACTCGTTTTTTTCCGCTCTGGCGAACTCTCCTGCCGTTCCGTGAATCACCACGCCTTTTTTTGCCGCTTCCAAAGTTTCGTATCCTTGTGCGCAAAGGCCTCCTATGATTCCTGAAAGCACATCTCCGCTTCCCCCACAGGCCATCCCTGAATTAGGCTTGTAATAAAACCACAATTCATTTTTTGCTCCTATGACAGTACAGGGTCCTTTAAGAACAACTACTGCATTGTAGCAATCTACTGCCGACTTAACAAAATATATGGGGTCGTCCAAAACGTCTTCAGTCTTCACTCGAAAGAGTTTCGCCATTTCGCCTAGGTGCGGTGTGATTATCAAGTTTTTATCCTTAAGCACGAGCTGATCTCTGGCTTTGTTAAGCCTGTATATTCCATCTGCATCTACAACTATTGGGATATCGCGCTTAAGGGCTTTAATCATCATCTTATCGTACTTTTCATCCATTCCCATTCCAGGACCGAAAACAGCAGCCGTGGCTCTTTCCAAAAGCTTTTCAAATTCAACTTCATTTGCATAGGGTTTGATCATCACTTCAGGCCAGGGACTATTGCAGTATGCATAAGCCTCTTTATCTATCAAGACAGTGGAAAGCCCACAGCCGCTTCCAAGACCTGATTTAGCGCTCAGCAGCGGCGCTCCCGTCATTCCTATGCTTCCTCCGGCAATCGCCAGGCTTCCAAAATCGTATTTATGGCCAGAGGATCTTCTGGTTTTCATTTTACCCGCAGTTTTTCCCGACAGCAACCTTTTATCAGGTGAAGCCTGAGACTTATCCAGTCCGATTCCCTCTCCCACGATTATTTCACCGTTGTAGTCAGGAGCTTGTCCCAATAGGTTCCCTGTTTTAAGGGAATCAACCACTACAGTAAAATCAGCTTTTATGGCATTGCCGTAAACCCTGCCATTGTTTCCGACAAGTCCACTTGGTATGTCTATGCTTACAACCGTTGCTTTGCTATCGTTGATTTTTAACATTATATCAGACAGCTCTCCATCAACTTTCCCTTTAAAGCCCGTACCAAATATCGCATCTATAATAAAGTCCGAGTCCCCGATTATCTGGTCTAACAGCTCCCTCGAAGATGAGCCCAAATAATATACATTGTCCGTTGAGATTTCAAGCCTTTTTAATTCTACGGATGTATCCCTTTTAAGCTCCTTCTCCCCGGCTGTCATTAAAACCCTGATATTGAAGCCATCGTTGCCCAATAGCCTAGACAGTGCAAGACCGTCTCCCCCATTATTGCCTTTCCCGCACACCGCCAATACTTGCTTGTGCTTTTTTTTGCCGGTTATCCTGTCACTAAGGACATTATATATTGATTTTGCTGCTTTTTCCATCAATTCAAGGGATTTGCCGTCCTCTCCTCCAATGGTTTTTTCGTCTATTTCCTTCATTTCATCGGCAGTGTATATGTACAATTAAGACCCCTCCTTCAATACTGCAACGGCCATGGCAGTCGCATATTTCTCGCTATGGGATATGCTTATTAAAATAGAGCCTATGTTGTTATCTTTAGCGTATTCAAAGGCCTTGCCGATAAGAACCACTTCAGGCTTGCCCCAAGCATCTTTTACTATTTCTATATCGGACATGTTGAAAAAACGAAAACCCATTCCCATCGCTTTGGAAACAGCCTCTTTCGCGCTAAAGTAGCCCGCAATTGTCTGGGGAGACATTTTTCGTTTATTGAAGTATTCCCTCTCTGATTCGGTAAAATATTTAACTAAAAATCTCGGATTCTTTTCAATAGTCTTTCTAACCCTATCCACTTCTATCACATCGTTGCCTATACCGTAGATCAATCTCATTCTCCTCTGTTGATTATTTGACTGATGTTATGATTATATCATAAAATGCCACGGATTATACCTCTGTTGCTCCTGTATCATCGATAGCGGGGGCTCACCAATATAAAACATCGTACTCTCTGGAGGCTAATCTTTTTATCATAAATAAAGCAACATAAAGCTTTATTATTCGGAGCTGAATGCCTCAAAAGAATTTAGCAGCAAAAGAATTTAGTTTAATCAAAAACCAATTTATGCTATACTAAAATTAGGTGATGGATATGGTATATAAAAAAAGCATTGAAACGCGGAGAAAGATTTTATCCGTAACAAAAGAACTTGTTTTGGAAAAAGGATGGAACAACATTTCCGTAAGAGACATAGCTGAATTGGCCGGTGTCAAAAATCCGCTGCTTTATTATTATTTTCGAAACAAGCAGGGTATAGCCGACCATATATTCGGCAGCCTCATACTGAAAACTCTCGACTACGCGGAAAAGGAAGTTCCATTCAAGGACGACGGCATGTTGAGCCACTTCTTGTATGTTTCTCTGTATTACAGAATACTGTTGGAAGACGAATTGTACCAAAAACTCTACATGGAATCGACACATCCTTTTGACAGCCCGGTAGAGAACGTAGACGACTACGATTTGAACTACATGGTTACTAAACAGTTTGACGGCATATTGAAGGCTTACAACATGAATCTCGATTCAACTGCTTTAAAAGCTTACACCATTTCAGCTTTTTCCGTTGCCACGAGTATCTTCAGAAATATAATCGCAGGCAATTTGGACCTAAGCTACAAAGATGCGATGTTTTTCATATCGCGATTTTGGATAATGAGTGTGGGCATAGATGAAAAAATCTTCGAAGAGAAGATGAACAAAGCCATTGAAATGGCTCTTCAGGTTGATTTAGAATCATTTGTAAGCGATGATGACTGAAAATAAAAAACGCCTAAGGGCGTTTTTTATTTTCTCGAAAGCGTCGGAAGATATATGCTGAATCTGCTTCCTATCCCCGGTTTTGTCCTCACTTTTATCTTTCCTCCGTGCTGGAGAACTATCACCTTTGCGATGCTCAGCCCTAAGCCGTATCCACCGGTGGTTTTGGTTCTGGATTCGTCAGCTCTATAGAACCTCTCAAATATATTGTCTAGATCATCCTTTGAAATACCTATCCCAGCGTCAGTTATTTCCACCACGGAGAACTCGTTCTCAATAAAAGCCCTTATTTGAATTTTCTTGCCTTCAGGTGTGTACTTCACTGCATTGTCAACAAAAATCCTTATAACCTGTTTTATTCTGTTTGGGTCTCCTTCAATCCATATTCCGGAAGTCAAATCAGCACAAATATCATGCTCGCTGTCGATCATTGCCGTCTCTTTAGCCACCTCTTCAACTATTTCACTCAAATTCACTTCAGTAATTTCATATTTTAATGCATCCCTGTCGTGTCTAGCCAAAAACAAGAGCTTTTCAACTAGATCAGACATGTTTCCAGCTTCATTTTTCATGGCATCTATTGACTCCTGCAAAATTTCAGGGTCGTTTTTCCCCCACCTGTCAAGCATGTTTGCATAGCCATTTATTACTGAAATTGGGGTTCGAAGCTCATGAGAAACGTCTGAAACAAACCTTTGCTGCTTTCTGTAGCCGTCTTGAATTCTGTCTATCATCTCGTTTATCGTTATTGCAAGATCTTTGAGCTCATACTTTGCCCTGCCCACGTCTATTCTCGTGTCCAGATTCTGCGTGTTGATGTTTTTTGCTGATTTTGATATCTTTTTAATGGGGTTCAACACTCTTCGCAGTTTTATATCTCCTAGAACCAGTATCATCAATAATCCCAATATGTACCCGAAGCTCATTAAAATCAGCACAATCTTAAGTGTGTGGATATTTTCTTCCACGTTGAAAAAAAACACTACCCTGCTGTACTCCCCTTGACTTGCCTCCAAAGCAATGAGATCGTAAGAAAGCAAGCTGACTATGGAAAAACTTTTGTACAAAGGGTTGTTTTCAGTCAAAAACTGGTAATTGACGACGGGGTAGAACTGGGTGGTTGCAGCACTTTCCTGAGTCACTGCGTTTGTGACTAATATGTTTATTCCACTTTCCTCGTAAATATGCTCTAATTCCTGTTGTAGCTCAACGTTTGACTCATGTTGTGAAACTGCCCCCAGGGCTTCATTTATGTAATCCCTGTTTCTTTCGTATATCTGGTTTCTGGTTATTAAAAGATATCCGCCACTAACTAAAGCAGCCGTTAATAGTGCGGATACGCTATAAAGTAAAATATAATTTAACGTTATCTTTGTTCTAATCGAAAACTTCAAAATCCGAGTTATATTGTCGATTAAAATCATCGGCAGCCTCAATAAATATTCAAGGCCTGAAAACAGATTCCCTATGATCGAATTTTCTCTTTTATTCATCAGTCATCTTATATCCCACGCCTCGTACTGTTTTAATAAGATCTACGCCATATTTTTGATCGAGCTTGCTTCTTAGGTATCTTATGTAAACATCAGTGACGTTGGTTTCCCCCATATAATCATATCCCCATACTTTTTCAACGATTTTGTCCCTTGTCAAAACTATGTTTTTATTTTCCATGAGGTATTCCAAAAGTTCAAACTCTTTTTTAGTCAATTCCACCAATTCCTGTTCGTAGGTAACCTTATATTGGTCTTTGTCCAAAACCAACTCCCCCATAATCAGCTTGTTGCCGTCGGGCTTATCCACGACGGCTTTTCTTTTTACAGCTACCCTTATTCTAGCCAGCAATTCTTCTATTGCAAAAGGCTTGGTCATATAGTCATCGGCACCTATATCCAACCCCATGACCTTGTCGCTTACATCATCCTTGGCGGTCAGCATAATTACCGGCACACTCAGATCTTCCTGCCTTATTCTTCTGCATATCTCCATTCCACTTAAAAGGGGCAGCATAATATCTAGTATTATCACATCATACTTGCTCTCCTGAGCCATTTCAAGCCCTGTTCTGCCTTCAAAAGCCAAGTCAACCTCATAACCCTCGTGTTCCAGCTCCAATTGCAGAAAACGGGCGATTTTGACCTCATCCTCAACAACCAATATCTTGATGCCCATAGGATGTCCTCCCTCATTCTATTATTATCTCGTTGCAGTTTTGTTCATCAATACGACTTTCTGTATATGCAGTCGACTTATCCGAATAACAAGGTTCCTTATCTTCTTCACAGCTTTTAAGGCTTATATTGTCACTCTTTATTTTCTTCTCATTTGCCTCCACCACATCTACATTATACAGGCTTTTATATACTCCGTCGTAGGTTTTGTCTGATTTTATATCTGTTTTTTCTGTTTTTTCTGTTTTTTCAACGACATTATCTTTTATCTCCGATTCTTTGATGGTTTTCCCATTCTCTTGATTTCTTACGCCGATTTCAAAGGAATAATCGCTAATTACAGCTATCAATGCAACAATCAATAAAAACGCCATTGGTATGTTGAATAAAACTACCACAATTAAAACAAGGGCCGCAGGCATTGCTATTACTTTTTTATCATTTTTGATCATCAGAATGTCGAAACTGAATATCTTGTTTAAAAAATCTTCGAATACGAGAAGTAATTTCTTAATTCGCGAATCTTCTCTTTTCTTTAGATACAATACAGCCCCATCTATGTCTCCTCGAGACTTTCTCAAGGCTTTTTCCCCAGTTTGATAATCGCAGTCCACTCTTTTTCTCAGGTTTTCCACCTGATCGAGAGTAATTCTCATCTTTGCACGCTCCTCTACTTGGTACACCCTTATCTGTATCCATCATAGTAAAGGCCTATTAATCCAGCATTTGACTAGGATTAAAATTAAATTAAAATGGCTCAGGCAAATTTTGCCCAAGCCACAATGAATCTATCTCAATGGTATTTTACATTTTGCCTTTCAGCTGCTTCGCCAGATCTTCAAAGCCCTTTTTGCCCAACAACGCAAACATGTTTTTCTTGTAGGCTTCAACACCAGGCTGGTTGAAAGGATTTACCCCTAGCACGTAGCCGCTAATGCCGCAAGCCCTTTCAAAGAAGTACACAAGTCGCCCTAAATTATATGCATCCAGCTTTTCGAGCTCCAATACTATGTTTGGAACATTTCCATCCACATGGGCAAGAAGCGTCCCCATATAGGCCTGAGTGTTCACATAGTTCATTCCTTTGCCAGCTATATAGTTAAGTCCGTCCAAGTCGTTATCGTCACTTGGAATAATCATGTCTTCTTCGTGGTTATTTACAGTTATGACAGTTTCAAAAATATTTCGTTTTCCTTCCTGAACGATTTGCCCAAGGGAATGCAGGTCGGTGGAATTATTAACTGAAACTGGGAATATGCCTTTGCCTTCCTTGCCCTCACTTTCTCCAAAGAGTTGCTTCCACCATTCGGCAAGCATCGTCATTTCAGGTTCATAATTTACCATTATTTCAGTGTCTTTGGCTTTTCTGTACAGGACGTTTCTTGCAGCCACGTATCTATAGCAGGGGTTATCTAAGGAATCATCACCATTGATTTCATCCATTTGATCCTTTGCCCCTTGCATGAAAGCCTTGATGTCAAAGCCGGCAGCACCTATTGGCAGCAAGCCTACTGAAGTATGAACAGAATATCTTCCTCCAACATCATCAGGAATTACGAAGCTTGCATATCCCTCTTCGTCGGCAAGGCTCTTTAAAGCCCCCCTAGCCTTGTCAGTGGTCACAAAAATTCTTTTTTTAGACTCTTCTTTGCCGTATTTCTCTTCCAAAAGGTTCTTGAAGACTCTAAACGCTATCGCCGGCTCAGTAGTAGTTCCAGATTTTGATATCACGTTTACCATGAAGTTTTGGCCTTTGACTCTTTCGTAGAGGGCCTTTAGGTATTTTCCGCTGATATTTTGTCCTGCAAAGTAGATTTTTGGAGCTTTCCTTTGATTTCCATCCAATTCGTTGACAAAAAAAGGATTCAAAGCATCAATTATCGCTTTCGAACCAAGATACGAACCACCGATACCAATTACCACAAGGGCTTCGCAATCATTTTGTATATTTCCCACAACATCTAAAAGCCTATCAAATTCTTCTTTGTCGTAGTTGTCCGGGTAATCAAGCCAGCCAAGAAAATCATTTCCTGCACCACTTTTGTTTTTTAACATCTCATCAGCAAGTTTAATCTGGGTATAAATGTTTGACATTTCCTCTCCGGTTATCATAGCATTTTTAATATCGACTTTTATGCTCATAGTATCAATCCTTTCAGTGACATATTCTGTCCTAATTATAACAGAAAGTTGTCAAAATAACCAATAGATAAGTTTATTTTTCCAAACTTTACAACCTTTTATGCAAAGCATTTCTTTCTTTATATTAAACGTTGTCTATGATAGTATTAATAAATAAAGGAAAATGGAGGTGCATCATGGATTATAAGATCGTAGTCGGAAGCAGCTGTGACTTTGACGAAGCCTGGGGGACCAAGATACCCCATTCTACAGTGCCTTTCACAATAACCATCGGTGATGAAGATTTAGTGGACGACGAAAGCTTGACTGTGGAGACTATAATAGAAAAAATGAAAAAGTCTGTGGGAGCTATAAAGACCGCCTGTCCCTCGCCAAATCATTTTTTAGAGAAATACAAAGAAGCTGAGAATATTTTTGTGGTCACCATTTCTTCAAACTTAAGCGGAACATATAACAGCGCGATAACAGCAAAGGACATGTACACTGAACAATACGGAGAAAAATTCATCCATATTTTCGACTCTTTAAGCGCCGCCATAGCCGAGACTATGATCGCTATAAAAATAACAGAGTTGGCAGACCAAGACAACTCCCTTCCGGAAATCGTCAGCAAGGTCGAAAGCTACATAGGTGAAATGAAAACCATGTTCGTTCTCGAAAACCTGGACAACCTTATTAAAAACGGTCGCATGAGCAAGCTTACAGGCATGTTCGCTCAATTCTTGCATATTAAGCCCATATTGGGGGCAGATGAACACGGCGAGATAAAACTGATCGAAAAAGCTCGGGGCAGTAAAAACGCATTGAAAAAGCTTGTAGACCTTATCGGATCAGAAACAGATTTCTCAGACAAAAGGCTTGGAATTGTTCACTGTAACGCACTCGAAAAAGCCCAATCCGTAAAGGAAATGATTATGGAAAAGTATAACTTCAAGGATGTGGTCTTAACTGAAGCCAACGGTTTAAGCGCAGTATATATGGATGACGGTGGAATCGTCATCTCCTATTAAGGTAAATAGCATGCCGGCATATCATATAGCCGGCATGCTATTTTTATTTTTTTGTATTAAAGAAGAATACGCATAGGGTGCCAGGACCCGTATGGGCGCCTATTGCCGCACCCATCATGCTGATTATGAAGTCTTTTGATCCGAATCTTTCCTTAATCATCTCCACCAGCTTTTCAGCACTTTCTTGGTCGTCGCCGTGGCTTATTCCAATCGTCTGACGGCCAAGGTCATCTGCTTTGTCTTCCATAAGCTTTAATATTTTGCCAAAGAGCTTCTTTCTGCCCCTGACCTTGTCCAGCTGCTCAAGTTTTCCATCTTCGTCCACTCTCAGTATTGGCTGTATGTTTAGCATGTTTCCCACAACCGCCGCCCCTTTACTGAGTCTTCCTCCTCGATAAAGGTAGTTTAGATCTTCCACTGTAAATATATGTTCTATTTTTGCTGCGTCTGACTCAACACTCTTGATCAAATCTTCAAATGACATACCGTTGTTTTTTCCATCGACTGCCTTTTTTACGATCAAACCCAGTCCGTTTACTGCAGCCTTGGTATCGATTATTTGAATTTTTGCATTTGGATATTTTTCTTTTACTGCATTTGCCGCTATCTGAGCTGCATTGCAAGTTCCTGAAAGACCCGATGAAAAGCTCAAGTAAAGTATTTCATCACCTGCTTGCGCATATTTTTCAAATATTTTTTCAAAATCCTTTATGGTTATTTGAGCTGTCTTATAAACTTTACCATCTCTCATGCCTTGATAAATTTCTTCTGGAGTGATGTCAATTCCGTCTTTAAAATCATTGCCATCTAAACTTATGTAAATTGGGATTAATTCAACTTCCTGGGTTTTTAAATACTCTTTTGACAAATCGCATGCACTGTCAGTAATAAGCTTTATACCCATGATTCCCCTCCTTAGATTTTTTCCGGTTCCGAATAACTCTCTCCAAAGGTTTCAACTGTCATTTCTTCTATCACTACAGGCTCGATAGGTCTGTCCTGACGTCCGGTCTTGGTATTTGCAATAGCGTCAACCTCTTCCAGCCCTTCTACAACTTTTCCAAAAGCAGCGTACTGGCCGTCGAGATGAGGTGAATTTTTGTGCATTATGAAAAACTGTGATCCTGCTGAATCCGGCTGCATAGATCTTGCCATGGAAAGCACGCCTCTGTCATGTTTCAAATCATTTTGAACGCCATTTCCTGAAAACTCACCTTTTATTCCGTAACCTGGACCGCCTGTTCCCGTACCTTGTGGACATCCTCCCTGAATCATGAAGTTCTTTATTACCCTGTGAAAAATAAGTCCATCGTAATACTTGTTGCTAACGAGGCTCACGAAGTTATTTACAGTATTTGGTGCCTTGTCTGGATAAAGCTCTGCTTTGATAGTGTTTCCATTTGCCATTTTAATCGTTATTATAGGGTTTTTTGCCATTTTCATTCTCCTTTTTATCTATGGTCTCTTACATTTATCCGCGGGTCCAAGAAAAGCTTTCTACCTTTGGATTCTAAATATCTTACAAGCTTGTCCACATGTGTGTTTATTATCAAATCTTCAGGGAAGTCTATCTCTTCAAGCATCGTCTTGGCGACACCGAACTCTCCAACGTCGTATGCAATATGAGCATCGCTGCCCAATGTTATCATCATGTCCCTTTTCATGCACTCCTCCGCGACCATCCTGCAGTTGCTATAGCTGCCCTCTCTTGAGTGCACAAAAGAGCTGTTATTGATTTCGATAATCGTATTGGTGTCCTTCGCAGCTTTAAGTGCCTCCTGATAATCTACTTCGTAAATCGGGTTTCCTATATGGACGATAACATCCACATACTCCTTCTCCATAGCCTTTATAAGAGCCCTCGTATTTTCCTTTTTGCTTCCAGGCGCCAAACACATGCTGTGTAGTCCCGCCAAAATAATCTCCATCCGATCCCTGTATTTCTCAGGTATATCCATATTTCCATCGAAGTCCATTATGTTCGCCTCTATGCCTTTTAATATCTTTACCCCTTCTATTTTAGGCGGCACGACTTTAATATTTGCAAAGTAGTATAGATGCGGACCTCCGGGAAGCTCTATTCCGTGCTCTGTTATGCATATCAGCTCGAGTCCTTTTTCTTTTGCAGCTGCGGCATTTTCATTTATAGTGCTGTAAGCATGGTTGCATGCCACTGTATGGACATGTGTGTCGATAACTGTTTTCAATCCATCAGCCTCCTATTCATCGTTGCCTTTATTTTCTTTTTTTTCGTTGTTTATCATAATTCTATCACAAAATTCCTTGGCTGAGTTGATTCCCATATATTTTAACCTGTTGTTTCTTGCAGCAGTTTCCAATATTATTGCCAGATTTCGCCCCGTTGTAACAGGTATGACGACTTTAGGCACGTCAATTCCCAATATATTCAGATACTCTTCGTCTACTCCAAGGCGGTCATAATACTTTTCAGGGTCCCACTTTTCAAGATGGGCATTCATGTCTATCTGCATCGCATCTTTGACCGCCCCGATTCCGTACAATGTCCTTATGTCTATTATTCCTATTCCTCTAATTTCCATATATTGGCGAAGAATATCTGGAGAAGTTCCATTAAGCCCATCCCCGATTTTTTTTATCTCTACCACGTCGTCGGTTATAAGCCTGTGGCCCCTCTTAATAAGCTCAAGGGCAGTTTCGCTCTTGCCTACTCCGCTGGATCCGGTTATTAGCATGCCCACTCCGAAAACCTCTACCAAAACTCCGTGTATTGATATCATGGGAGCTAAATACGCATCCAGGTAGTTGATGACCTTATTAATGATCTTTGAAGTCTCTCTTCTCGACCTTAGTACTACCTTGTTGTATTTTTGGGCCATTTCCATGTAGAAATCATCCACTTCCAAGTCCCAGCATATTATAAGACAGGGAAACGTATAGGTAAAAAGCTTCTCCACCTTTTCTCTTCTCTCTTCATATGACAGATGCTTTAAGTAGCTGTTTTCAACCTTTCCAATGATTTGAACCCTGTCTGAATCAAAATGCTTGTAAAAGCCGTACAATTGGAGCCCAGGCCTGTTTATGCTGCTGCTCGTCAAGTGGATATTTTCATTCCCTCCGTCACAGAGCACCTCCAGATCAAGATCCTTGCAAAATTCTTTCAATGATATATCTTTCATATGGATCCTCCAAATATAAATTTATCTATCGCATAAGCTACTCCGTTTTCATCGCAGCTTTTGGTTATGTAATCAGCAATTTTTTTTATGTCTTCAGGAGCATTTTCCATGGCTACGCCCATTCCGGCATATTCCAGCATTGATATGTCATTGTAGGAGTCTCCTATGGCGATGACCTCTTCTCTTTTTATGTCGTAAACCTCAGATAGCTTTTCAATTGCGATAGCTTTGGACGCCATCCTGTCAACAAATTCAAGAAAGTAAGGTCTCGAAGTATGTACTGAAACCGTCTCGCTTTTTAGCCTTTCCATCAACTCCGGCATGAATTTTTTTATTTTATCTTCATCTTCATACCACAAAAACTTAGTCACTCCCTTTGAAACTTCGTCCAGGGAATTTACCAGTATCAGCGGAGTTTTGGTTATTTCGCTATAGTAGTTGGATTTATCGTTGTCCTTATTTGAATAAAGCCTATTGTCTGACCATATCATCATTGTTATGTCCCAGTCCTCGCCTATGGTATAAATCTGGCGAGAATCTGAATTTTCTAGAGTTCGTGAATACAAGACTTCCATAGTATTGGCTTTCAGTACCATGGAACCGTTGTATGTTATCAACGGAATGTCCAATCCTATTTTTTCAACCAGAGGCATTACTCCCTGTATGGGCCTTCCTGTGGAAATGGTAAATACGATTCCCTTATCCACCGCTTTTAGGATTTTGTCCTTAGTTGTTTGTGTCAGCTCTCCCTTAGAATTAAGTAATGTTCCATCTATATCAACTGCAATGAGCTTATAGGTCAATGTGCTTCCTCCTCTTTATTTTTGTCACTATCCGCATTATTTGAATCCTTTTTAAAATACTGATATATCGACTCAGCTGTTCTGCTGTCGATTCCTTTAACTTTCTTAAGCTCGTTCAAATCTGCTCTTTTTATTTTTTCCAGGCTTCTGAAGTGTTCTAATAGAAGCCGTTGACGCTTATGACCTATCCCCTGTATTTTGGACAGTTCTGAAACTTTAAGCCCGTCGCTTCTAAGTTTTCTATGATATTCAACGGCGAACCTGTGTACCTCTTCGGAGATTTCATTTAAAAAATAGTATATGGGAGTTGCTGGCGGTATCTCTACCACTCCCCTTTCTATTACAAGCTTTTCAAGCTTGTGCTTGTCGTTTTTCACCATGCCGCAAAGGGTTATATCTAAATCATACATGTCGACTATCTTCTTCGCCGCATTCAAATGCCCAAGTCCTCCGTCGAGGAGTATGACTTGGGGAAAGGGCAGAAAACTTGACTTGTCTTCTTTTTTTCCCATTTCCCTCAGGCCTCTTTCGATCCTTCTGAAGATTATTTCTTGAGTGCTTGCAAAGTCATCCTGACCTTCGACAGACTTTATCCTAAATCTTCTATACGCCTTTTTGTCCGACTTGAACCCTTGAAATACCACCATTCCACCAACGGCATCTTTTCCGCTTATGTTGGAAATATCATAAGATTCTATCCTCTGGGGATATTCTGACAAACCTAGGTTTTCTACAAGCCATTTTCCGCAAAAGCTTTCAGCTTGATTTTTATT
The DNA here is from genome assembly GCF_900128885.1 of Alkalibacter saccharofermentans DSM 14828. Classification (NCBI taxonomy): domain Bacteria; kingdom Bacillati; phylum Bacillota; class Clostridia; order Eubacteriales; family Eubacteriaceae; genus Alkalibacter; species Alkalibacter saccharofermentans. The sequence goes on along the minus strand of NZ_FQTU01000003.1, from coordinate 102,790 downwards.
GAATTTCTTGTTGAGGTGCTCAAACAGCGCGATCTTGGCATTCTCTTCCACCATGGACAAGAGTTTCTTTTTGTCTCCCTTGAATGGAACAGTTATACTGACCTTTGATCCCTTTTTCTCTCTGAGCCAGGTTTCGATGGTCTCTCTGTCTTCTATATCCTGTGGTATAATTATCTCTTTTGGAATCATGGAACGACTGTGGTAAAACTGTTTTACAAATTGGTTCAGGACGTCTTCTCCAGATGCGTCCAGCTCTATCATATGAGTTTCTCTACCAAGCATTTTCCCATCTCTAATATTAAACACTTGTATGCATATATCTTTACCTTCCGCAGTGTAGTTTACCACATCCTGGTCGGAATATATGTCTAAAATTATTTTCTGCTTTTCACCTATTGCTTTTATTCCCTGGATTTGATCTCTAAGCTTTGCAGCTGTTTCAAAGTCCAGTTTAACTGATGCTTCTGCCATGTCTCTGCTCAGCTTGTCTACGATTATTTTGTCTTTTCCCTTAAGTATTTCTATGATTTCACCAACGCTTCTCATGTACTCATCCCTATCTACTGTTCCGGTACATACCCCTGGACACCTGTGGATGTAGTAATTTAGGCATGGCCTTTGGTTGTTGTTGCCGTTGTCAAATTTTTTATTGCATACCTTGAGCTTATAAGTTTGATGGATGGCTTCCACTGTCTGTTTAACAGCAGAAGCACTGGTGTATGGTCCAAAATACCGTCCTCCATCCTTCTTGACATTTCTAGTCATCATAACCCTGGGATATTGTTCGTTAAGAGTGACCTTGATGTACGGATATGATTTGTCATCTTTCAAGAGTATATTGTATCTTGGGCGATGCTTTTTTATCAGATTGTACTCAAGGATCAATGCCTCAATCTCATTATCCGTTACTATAATCTCAAAATCTTCTATGTTCCTGACCATCGACAACACTTTAAGGCCATGGGAGCTGTTTTTCTGAAAATACTGCTTCACCCTGTTCTTAAGATTTTTTGCCTTGCCTACATATATTATTTGATTTTCTGAGTTCTTCATCAAGTAGACTCCCGGCTTGTCCGGCAAGTCTTTTAGTTTTTCGTTGATCATGGGAATCTATCTCCAAAATAATTATTAATATTTTCATATAATAAGTTTTTTTTAAGCATATGATGGTATATATTATAATATCACATAAAATTAATATTAAAAAGTTAAGATCGCGAGGTGTTAAGCATGAAACTAAAATTTGGCAACGAATCCATAATCGTTTATGACGAAAACTACGAGGTGCATATACAAAAAAAGATTTTCGGAGGATATACTCTAAAGAAATATGTGCGCGACTCCATATTCGATCTTCTGGAATCAAGAGATATACGCGTAGAAATTTCCCAGGAGGAAGCCATTGACCTTGGCAAAGAGCTTTTGGACAAGATTTATAAAACCAAGAATGTACAGATAAATTTCAATCCTCTAACAACATAAAAGGGAGCCGCATATCACAATGCGGCATCCCTTTTATGTTTTATCCTTTATGTCGTTGCAGCTATCCATCTCGCCGCAGGTTGAACACCCTTGTGAACAGCTGCACTCTCCTTTTTTAACATTCTTAAAGCCTCTTACTAATATATACCCGGTAAGAACCAAAACGGGTATTAGTATCATCAAATCACCCATATTAAAATCTCCTTAAAAAAACAAGCTGCCTATCTGGTATACAGCCATTGCCATCAAATAAGCCGTACCAGTTTGGTACAAGACGGCAAAACCGGTTTCCTTCCACGAATTAAGCTCCTTTTTCATAACACTTATAGCTGCAAAGCACGGTGATGCCAGCAGTATAAAAACCATGAATGAATAAGCGCTTAGGGGAGTGTACAGGCCCCTCAATGATGTAACGAGAGCTCCTTCACCCACTCCATGAAGCACGCTTAGCGTACTTATCACAATTTCCTTAGCTGCAAAGCCGGTTATGAATGCAACCGAGGTTATCCAGTCTCCAAATCCTAGAGGGATAAAAACCGGGGCAATCGCTTTTCCGAATATAGCCAGGATGCTTTGAGATGGATCTGCCACATGGGAAAATGAAAAATCAAAGGATTGGGCGAACCACAGTATAACAGAAGCTGCAAATATCACCGTTCCCGCTCGTATCAAAAAGTCCTTTCCCTTATCCCACATGTGAATTGCCACGCTTTTTAGAGCGGGTATCCTATAGGGCGGAAGCTCCAACAAAAACCCTGATTCCTCACCTTTGTATCTAAGTTTTGACAAAAGCATCCCTGAGGCCATGGCGATCCCTATGCCCAAGACATAAAGGGAAAACACCACCCAGTGAGCGCTTGAAGCAAAAAAGGCACTGGCAAACAAAAGATAAACCGGCATTTTAGCTCCACAGGATATAAAAGGCGTCAAAATTATCGTCAGTTTTCTGTCTCTCTCGTTTTCAAGTGTTCTGGTAGCCATTATCCCAGGCACTGAACAACCCGAGCCTACCAGCATCGGAATAATAGATTTTCCGGATAACCCGAACTTCTTAAAAACTCTATCCATCATAAATGCTATCCTAGCCATATATCCGCTGTCTTCGAGAATTGATATAAAGAAAAACAATATCATGATTTGAGGCACAAATACAAGAACGGCTCCCACTCCTCCGATGATCCCGTCAACAACCAGGCTTTCTACCATCTCTGAAGCTCCGATCCAAGCCAATCCCGATTCCGCTGCTCCAGTTATGAAGTCTCCAATCAGCCATTCCATAAATCCAATGGTCATATCTCCCAGGCCTGTAATGGTTATATAATAAATCAGCCACATGATTCCTAAAAAAATCGGTATGGACAGTATCCTGTGAGTCAGATACTTATCCAGCTTTTCAGTCAGGGTCTCCTTTTCCAGGTTGCCTTCCGTATCCTTTATAACTTTTTTTGCAGTTAAACTTAAAAAAGCGTACCTTTGTTTGGCAAGCAAATGCTTAATGTCTTCATTGTATTTTGCTTCAAGTTCTTCTTTTAATTCTTCACCTTTTTTTAAAAGACCCTCATCGATGTCTTTTAAAGCACTTAATACTTCCTGATCCTTTTCCAAAATCTTTAGAGCCAACCATTTGGCGTCAATTCCGGATTCTAAATCCGACTTTGATACAGCTTTTGAAATATCGTCGACAGCTTCGATTATATCTTTAGAAAAATAAGAGAATCTTTCAAATATACTTTTATTGTCTTCATCAACAATATGTTTTATTTTTTTTAACTCGCTTCTGTCATTGGATCCTGTAGAAATGATTTTAGTGCCCAATATGTCGCCAAGTTTTTTAATATCGACATCCATATTTCTCCTTTTCACTTCATCCATCATATTTAATATGATGACTACAGGGACATTCATCTCTAGAATTTGGAGGGTTAGATATAGATTTCTTTCGAGATTTGAAGCGCTGACTACATTGAGTATTCCATCAGGCTTGTCTTGAACGATGTAATTCATGGCAATTATCTCGTCAATGGAAGACGATGACATTGAATATATTCCGGGAAGGTCCACTATGTGAACGCCTGTATTCCTAATGTTTCCTTCCTTTTTTTCAACTGTAACTCCACTCCAGTTTCCTACATACTGAGCTGATCCGGTAAGCTCATTGAAAATTGTCGTTTTACCCGAGTTTGGGTTTCCTGTCAAAGCATAGGTCGTACCCATGCGCATCACCTCTTTTTGCTATTTTAAGATTATGTTTTGTGCCACTGCTCTTCTGATTCCAAGATTGAATCCTCTTACTTTAATATTTATGGGATCTCCCAAAGGAGCAGTCCTGACAAACTTGACAGAAGTACCCGGAGTCATCCCCATTTCCATCAATTTATTTTTCATTTTTCTATCCAGTTCCAGTTCTAATATCTCTCCCGATTGTCCTGGTTTCAAGTCGATAATCGTCATAATCATCTTCCTTTCGATTGATTCTATCGATATTATATACTAATTGATAACTTATATCAATTATTTTTTCTTTTTTTTGCTTATACTTTAACAATATAAAAAATCAGCTGTGATATACTGTTTATGAGGTGATTTTATTGACTTTGGTAATAGCCCATCGTGGTGCTAGCGGTTATGCACCGGAAAACACATTTGCTTCTTTTGAGAAAGCTCTTGAATTAAATAGCGACGGCATCGAGCTAGATGTGCACATGACAAAGGATAACCGGCTTGTGGTCATCCACGATTTTACTTTAAAGAGAACAACCGGCGAAAAGGGGCGCATCAAGGATTTTGATTACAGCGATATTAAAAACCTCGATGCCGGCAGTTGGTTTTCTGATGCATATAAGCATCAACAGATTCCTGAACTCATAAAAGTTTTGGAATTTCTTAAAACTGAGGATATTCTAATAAACATAGAAATCAAAGCCGGTAGCAGGTTGTATCCGTATATAGAAGAAAATCTTTTAGAAGAAATTTCCCGCATTTCAGTCAAAGGTAAGTTTCTCATATCTTCCTTCGACCATCACGGCATCAAGAGACTTAAATCTCTTGACCCTAAAATCAAAACGGGAGTATTGAGCGGATCCTCCATGATAGATCCTTGCAGGTACTCACGGGAATTTGTGGGTGCCGATGCATATCATCCACATTATAAAACTGTGGATAAAGATTTAATCGAGGAGAGTTTAAAGCATCATATGCCACTTAATGTCTACACGGTAAACCGGCGGAGGGATGCAAAAAAACTTGCAGATTTAAACGTCAATTCAATTATCACCAATTTTCCTGACAAGGTCATGGAAGCATTAAAGGGGTTTAGTTTATGAATTCATAAACTAAACCCCTTGTTTATTTGATTTTAATTTCAGGGCAATTGTGGGTTAGTCCCACAATCTTCTTTTCGAGCTCTTCTATCATCTCATCCAATTCCCGCATGTCATCCCTGGGCACATTGTAATGTAGAAACAAGGATTCAAGATAGTATACTATTCTATTCAGCTTTTTATTTTCCGAAACAAACATGCCGAACATCTTGCTGTTCGAGGCATTGGAGAGTCTGTCTATGTCGTATTTTATGTACTCGACAAGGTCGTTTATTGTTGTGAACATGCCCGCTCCCAATGGATAGGGCTTTATTCTTTGAAGCATGAATTCATTCTTTCTGCTGACAGTGTAAATGTATTCTACATCTATGTCTTCTTTTGAAAACTCAACCTTGCATATAAGTCCATGATTTGTATGGACTTTGGCACCCATTTGACGCAAAAGCATAACTGCGGTATCTTGATCGATTAAATTATAATCCATTTTATTTTACCTCCCGTTAAACTAAATATTTTTTGGTTAAAGTAAATAAAAAACAAGCAGATATACTGTTGATATTGCAATCGACAGTATCATAAGGGGAAATCCCACCTTCATGTACCTTGTAAAACCAAGTTTATGTCCTTGTCTTTCTGCAATACCTGCCACAACTACGTTTGCTGATGCTCCAATTAAGGTTCCATTGCCTCCTAGGCATGCCCCTAGAGAGATGGCCCACCAAAGGGGCGTAATATCAGCAGGACTGTTTTCACCGATTGCAATTATCAGAGGTATTAAAGTTGCTACAAAGGGTATGTTGTCCAAAAATGATGACATTATTGCCGAACCCCACAATATTACGATAGCAGTCAGTATAAAATGTCCTTCTGTGAAGTCGAGTATCCCTTCTGCCATAAAATGTATTACTCCAACTTTTTCAAGGCCGCCGACTAAAATGAACAATCCGGCGAAAAAGAATATAGTGGGCCATTCCACGCTTTTGAATATCTCTTCAACATCTGCTCCGCTTATAAGAAGCAGCAATACAGCACCTGACATGGCTATTATAGACGAAGGATAATCCAAGAATTTATGCAGAAAAAAACCTACCATAATGAAAATCAGAACTGTTATGCTTTTTTTTAAAAGTGGATGATCTGCTATGGATTTTTTTTCATCGAACTTCATTATAAGGTCCAGCTTGTCTTTATCAAATACCAGTTTATCCTTATAGATATACTTGATTATTGCAAAGGTGATTATGAAAATCACTGATGTGACAGGAAGAAGATTAACTACAAAATCCGAAAAGCCGAGATTTGCTGCGCTACCTATCATTATATTTGGGGGGTCGCCTATGAGGGTAGACGTTCCACCGATATTGGAGGCGATTATCTCCGGTATTAAAAAAGGTATCGGGTCAAGCCCCAGGGTATTTGTAATGATCAGAGTCATAGGCGCTATCAACATTACCGTGGTAACATTGTCCAATAAAGCAGAGGTAACAGCTGTGATGACTGAAAATACTAATATTATCTTCCAGGGATCTCCTTTTACCTTTTTGGCAGAGTATATTGCTAAAAATTCAAATACGCCTGTAGTTTTTACGATTGCGACTACTATCATCATCCCTATCAATACTCCGATGGTATTGAAATCAATGTAGGCTACTGCATCCTCAGGCGATAGTATTCGCATGAGAATCATAACGCTTGCTCCGACCATTACAGCTACGGTTCGATTGATCTTCTCGGTGATTACCAGACCGAGAACAAATAAAAAGATCAACACAGCAGATAAAACGTTAAAACTCATATAAGATCATTTCCCTTCTTAATTAAATATATAAGATTCCCATTGAATGATTATAGTCCTCTTGAAACAAAAAAGCTACCCACCATAGGCAGCTCCAAGCAAAAAAACTTAATCTAATTGTCTTGTATATTCGAGGAAATAATTTTCGTAAAATCTATGGCTATGAAATCTGTCTGTTGTTGATGAGATTGAATATTAGGGTTTGCTATATCCGTAATTTCCAAAAGGGATAAGAGCAGATTTCCTGTATTTACTGAAAGGTGAATTTATTTTTTTGCAACTACAGATCTAGATGAAATTTTTATAGGCCTATGGTATAATATTTTGATGACATTGAACAAAGGAAGGTAACAAATGATAACAGTAACCAATATTAGTCTCCGATTTGGAGAACAAAAACTATTTGAAGATGTAAACTTAAAATTCAATCCAGGAAATTGCTATGGCGTAATAGGGGCAAACGGTGCCGGCAAAAGTACTTTTTTAAGGATTTTATCCGGAGAGATTGAACCTAACACCGGTGATGTGAGCATAGCGGCCAACACGAGACTGTCAGTACTAAAGCAGGACCACTATCAATACGATGACATGAAAGTCATAGAGGCGGTAATCACAGGAAACCCTAGACTCCACCAGATAATGAGCGAGAAGGATGCCCTTTATTTAAAGCCTGACTTCGATGAAGATGACGGGATAAGGGCAGCTGAGCTTGAAGGAGAGTTTGCTGATCTTGATGGTTGGGAGGCTGAGTCTGATGCCGCGTTTTTGCTTCAAGGACTTGGCATCGGCACAGATCTTCACGACAAAACATTGAAAGAACTCGGTGGAAATGAAAAAATCAAGGTTCTCCTTGCACAAGCTCTCTTTGGCAAGCCGGGAGTTCTGATACTGGATGAGCCTACAAATCACTTGGATCTTAAAGCCATAAACTGGCTTGAGGAGTTTTTAATAAACTTTGACGGAACGGTTATCGTCGTATCCCATGATCGCCACTTCCTCAATAAAGTGTGCACCCATATGGCTGATGTGGATTTTGGCAAGATAAAGCTTTTTACTGGAAACTACGATTTCTGGTACGAATCCAGCCAGCTGGCACTTCAGATGATGCGGGATCAAAACAAGAAAAAGGAAGATAAGGTCAAACAGCTCCAGGACTTTATCGCAAGATTCAGCGCCAACGCTTCAAAGTCGAAGCAGGCGACTTCAAGAAAGAAAATTCTTGAAAAAATCACTTTGGATGATATCCAACCTTCAACAAGAAAGTATCCTTTCATATCTTTCAAACCTGAGAGAGAGCCAGGGAACGATATATTGTTTGTAGAAGGAATCAGCAAGACCATAGACGGAGAAAAAGTTCTTAACGATGTAACCTTCACCGTAACAAGAGACGATAAAATAGCCTTTATGAGCGAAAACGACATAGCTCTCACATCCTTATTTAAGATACTGGCAGGAGAAATGGAGCCTGACGAAGGATCATTTAAATGGGGCGTAACCATCACAAAGGCTTATTTTCCCAAAGATAACGCTTCATATTTTGACGACGTAAACTTAAGTCTTATCGACTGGCTGAGACAATTCTCAGAAGAAAAATCAGAAACATATATTCGGGGTTTTTTGGGCAAGATGTTGTTTTCCGGTGAAGATGCATTGAAAAAAGTAAGCGTTCTTTCCGGTGGGGAAAAGGTCAGGTGCATGTTATCGAGAATGATGCTTCAAAACGCAAATCTCCTGATGCTTGATCAACCGACTAACCACTTGGACCTTGAGTCCATTACAGCTTTGAACAACGGGCTGAAGGATTATAAAAACAATATCCTAATAGCTTCCCACGACCACGAACTGTTGCAAACTGTAGCCAACAGAGTGATTCAAATTACGCCTGAAGGCATGGTAGATAGAAGAACAAGTTTTGATGAGTTTATAGACAGCATGTAAAAACAAGGGATCCTTCATTTGGCGGATCCCTTGTCTTTTTATTCTTTAATAAGATCGTTAACCTTATTTATATCTCTTTTCCTCTCAATCACAGGAGTCTTATCCTTTGCATACACATTCGACAGTTCTTCAAAGGAGGGCTTGCCTTCGCTCTGATAAATTACCCCCAAGGCATGTTTTTCAGTTTTCAAGGCGGTCATCAGCGCATTTTCCACCTTGGACTTGTCGTAACCTTCATCCAGGTAGTAAGTATTGTTTTTATACCAAGAATAATTATTGACCTTATTGAAGCTGACGCAGGGATGGAAAATATCCACCAAGGCATAGCCTTTATGGTTAATAGCAGCCTTGATCGTATCCTTCACCATTTCCTTGTCGGCTGAGAAGACTCTGGCTACGAACGTCGCCCCTAAAACTATCGCCGTCGCCAAGGGATTAAATGGTTCGTTTACGACTCCCGACACTTGAATAGGGGTAGTAAATTCCTTCTTGCTTGTAGGCGATGCCTGACCTTTCGTCAGACCGTAAACCATATTATTGTGTACGATATGGGTTATGTCCGGATTTCTCCTCACGTTGTGGAGAAAGTGATTTCCGCCTTCGCCATACATGTCGCCGTCGCCACCTTCGGCAATTACAGTCAGCCTAGGATTTGCCGCTTTTACTGCAACGGCCACCGGAAGCCCCCTTCCATGGAGCCCATTGAAATAATTCACGTTTACATACTGAGGCATTTTTGCAGCTTGTCCTATGCCTGAGGTCATCACCACTTTTGTTGGATCTATCTTCAGTTCCTGCAGAGCTCCTATCAAGCACTCCCTAATGGGAAAGTTTCCACATCCGGGACACCAGGCTATGTCCAGATTACCATCCATTTCAAAGTTTTTCATTTGAGCACCTCCTCAACACGGCTTTCAATTTCTTCAATGGAAAATGGCTGACCGTTGTATTTTAGTATTTTGTGATCTGCATTTATGTCAAGCTCCAATTTAAGGAGGTTGGCAAGCTGTCCCGAAGCATTGTTTTCGATCGCAATTACTTTATCAGCTCTGTCAAAATACTCTTTAATCGAAGGATCTAGAGGATACAGCTGCTTTATTGATAAAAACGCCATATCCTCATGTGCCCCACTTTCGACATATTCCTTTATAACGCCGAATGTGGATCCCCATCCTACAATCAAGGTATTATATTCGTCTGGTCCTATGAATGCCGGTTCAATGTAATCTTCGAGTATAAGCTCTTTTTTTGAAAGCCTCTTTTCGTGCATTGCCACTCTAACGCTAAAATCCTCGGTAATATACCCGGATTCGTCATGCTCATCGCTATCCACCTTTACCATCCCTTTTCCCTGGGCAGGAATTCCACGAGGAGACAACGGACCTTTCGAAAGGTCATATCGCTTGTAATCCTCTTCTGTTTCCTCCACAAAAGAATCTAGGTATTTTCCATCCAGTTCAAACCTTTTCATCTGACCGAAGGATTCGAGATAAAACTGATCGGTGAGTATAATTGCAGGAACCTGATACTTATCAGCCAGATAAAATGCCCTCTGCCCAATCACAACTCCGTCCTCGAGGGTTCCCGGAGCCAATACCACTTTAGGGTATTCTCCGTGACCTGCATGCACAGCTTGAAATAAATCTGCCTGTTCTGTTCTTGTAGGAAGTCCCGTTGCTGGCCCCGGTCTTTGGGCTATATGAACAACGCAAGGGGTCTCAGTTATGCCAGAGAGGCTCATTGCCTCTTCCATAAGAGAAAACCCTCCCCCTGATGTCGTCGCTATCGCTCTGGCTCCTGCATACCATGCCCCAATTACCATATTCAGCGCCGCTATTTCATCCTCAGCCTGCTCGACGAAAACGTCAAATTCCACACCTTTGTTAGCTAGATACTCAAGCAGCGCTGTTGACGGTGACATCGGGTAAGCACTGACAAAATTACACCCTCCACCAAGACAGCCTATTCCTACAGCCTGGGTGCCGTTAAGCACCTTATAGCTTTTCTTAAGATCCCCTGCAGGTGCAATTTTTTCCTCGATGACAAAATCAATTCCATTTTCAAACCCAATATTAAACGCACTATGGTTTTGCTTGATTACTTTTTCCCCTTTATCTTCAAACTTGTCACTTATTAATTTCAGGCATTCTTCTTTTTTAAGATCCATCATTCCTGCGGCAAATCCGAATAAAACCGTATTTAAAAACAGCTTGCCACCAGCTTCTTTAGCCATCTCTTCAAAAGGGTAAGCTCTATATGTCAGGTCTGCTCCTTCCAGTCCGTCTTTATTGCTGTAATCCTTTTCACCCACTACCACTGTATGCTTGCCAGTACGCTTTGAAAGCCTCGCAAAAGAGTGGTCATTAAGCAAAAATATGATGTCGATCTCGTCTTTATACGCGCCAACAGGAGCGTCCGACACTCTAATTTCAACTGTATTGTTTCCACCTCTAACTCTGCTCATCACATCACTACATGAAAATACATGGTGGGATGATGAAACCGCGTTTACCAAAAAGTCTTCAATGGTTTGAAGCCCTTGGCCCGCTTCCCCTGAAAAAACCAACGTTATGGACTGTTTCATGTGACGCCTCCTTATGTGACTAGTTTATTTCCACTACGTTAGTAATTATATCCATATCTTAAATGAATTAATCACATAATTCAGCTTTGATTCTAAAAGTAATTTAGAGAAAAATGATTATAACAAAGGAAAGCAGGAAAATCGCACCTGCTGGAGGGTCTATGTGCGAATCACAAAAGCTATTAAAGGCATTACCAATAAAGTCGCCCAATAATGCTGACAATACTCCAAATGTAGCTCCAATCAGTATAGACCCGCTTGCCAACGCTGCGCTGGCAGATATCAATGTTATGTGATGAGTCCCCGGGACCGGATGTCCCATTTGAGTAAAAATAAGTGTGGTTGCGCTGACTAAGAACCCTAGAACCACCAACCCAGTAGTTACAGCATAATATGCAGATATGAGACCTGCGCCTAATCCCATGGTTATCAAAAAAATGCCGGATTCTTTTGTAGGAACAAACGCCCTGCTTCCATCTGCACATTTTTCCCCAAACAAGCCTGTCTTTCCAAATAAAATACGCGCAATCATTCCTGATGTAAATACGGTCATTGCTATGGTGTCTGTAGGCATCGCCAAGATAGAGCCATAAATATGATTTATTACAAAACCAAGACTGCCAAACATACCGCCGACTATCAATGTCATAGGATCATTTAGTTTTGCCATTGGCAAGAGAATATTGCCCCCAGACTCTATTTTGTTTTTATTGTGGGCGTATGCGGTAGCAGCTACACCCCCGGCAAATGCTATGTGGGGACCAAAAAAAGATCCAAACGCAACGTTACCAACTAAATCTGCCGCACCAGCTCCAGCTGTCATTCCAGCCAGCCCAATTATTCCTACCATTATGAATGCAGGCAATGCCCCTATCAAAGCCCCGAACAATCCACCACCAAAAGCACTAGCAATTAATATAATGAACTCCATCTCGTTTACCTCCTGTTATTTTTATAAACAAAAAAAGAGAACCGCTTTTCGCGACTCTCTCATCTCGTGTCATGAATTTCTTTAATTTATTATTCAGTTATCAGCTTGGTTCAATCTTCCTTTTCCCATTCCATTGCTCTTTTTACAGCCTTTATCCAACCACGGTAAAGCTTTTCTCTCTTTTCATCCTCCATGCAGTTTGTAAAATCACGATCAAGCTTCCATTTCTTCATAATTTCATTTTGGTCTTTCCAAAAACCTACGGCAAGTCCTGCGAGGTAGGCAGCGCCAAGTGCGGTCGTTTCCAATATCTTAGGTCTTTTTACAGGAACACAGAGCATATCAGCTTGAAATGACATCAAGAAGTTATTGGCGGAAGCTCCTCCATCTACCTTTAACGCTTTTAACTTTATATTAGAATCTTCTTCCATAGCCATTAGCACATCCTTGCTTTGATATGCTATCGATTCCAATGTCGCTCTTACTAGATGTTCTCTTTTGACACCTCTGGTAAGTCCCATAATCGAGCCCCTTGCATACATGTCCCAGTATGGGGCTCCAAGTCCGGTAAAGGCAGGCACCACATAGACACCGTTGGTGTCTTCAACTAAATTTGCATAGTATTCTGATTGCGCCGAGTCATACACTATTCTAAGCTCGTCTCTTAACCACTGAATCGCGGCTCCTGCTATAAATATGCTCCCCTCTAGTGCGTAGGTGATCTTTCCGTCTATCCCCCAAGCAATTGTCGTAAGAAGTCCATTTAACGACTCCACAGGCTTGTCACCCGTGTTCATCAGCATGAAGCATCCCGTGCCATAAGTGTTTTTAGCCATCCCCGGTTCAAAACAGGCTTGTCCGAATAATGCCGCCTGTTGATCGCCTGCGTCGCCTGCAATTGGTATTTGAGCACCTCCGAAAGTGTTGGGATCTGTATATCCATATACTTCGCTTGATGGCCTGACCTGTGGCAACATGGATTTTGGTATGTCCAATTCCCCAAGTATTTCTTCATCCCACTCTAGTGTCTTTATATTATATAGCATTGTCCTTGAGGCGTTAGAGTAATCCGTTACATGGACCTTTCCTTTTGTCAGGTTCCATATCAGCCAGCTGTCCACTGTTCCAAATAACAATTCTCCATTTTCAGCTCTTTCTCTGGCTCCCTCCACATTGTCAAGTATCCACTTCACCTTGGTCCCCGAAAAGTATGCGTCTATAACAAGACCGGTTTTCTCTCTAATTTTAGCTTCCCAGCCTTTTTCCTTTAATTCATCACATATATCTGCTGTTCTTCTGCATTGCCATACTATGGCGTTGTATACTGGCTTACCTGTCGTGCGATCCCATACTATAGTGGTTTCACGCTGATTGGTGATTCCAATAGCTGCTACTTCAGCAGGACTTATGCCCGTCTTATCAAGAACTTGTCTTGCCACTCCGCTTTGACTACCCCAAATTTCCATGGCATCGTGCTCCACCCATCCAGCCTTTGGATAAAACTGGGTAAACTCACTTTGCGCCGTGCCCACTATTGCCCCCTCTTTGTTAAAAAGTATTGCCCTTGAACTTGTAGTCCCCTGATCAAGTGATAAAATATAATCCTTCATACATATTCCCCCTATTCTAAAATTTTATCTTTGTTTGCAAACCGTGAATTAAATACAAAAAAAGAGACACCGCAATTCGCGACTCTCTCATCTCGTGTCATGAAATATAAAATAAATTTATTCTCTTGTTCCCCATGATACAACAAAATAAAATCATTGTCAAACGTTTTCATTTTGTTTTTTTGTAAAAAATAAAAATTATTTTCGCTTAACTTTCCATAAATTCTCTCTAGTAGTGGATATAGCCATCCCGCCATGATTTAAAATATCTATGACCTCTTCTTCCGTTTCAATCAAGCCACCTGCAATTATTGGAGTATTCGGAACTTCATTTTGTATTTTTTTTATGACTTTGGGTATAACGCCAGGCATGATTTCAATGGCATCAGGTTTCATTCTTTTTATGCTTTTTACATTGTTTTCTATTGATAAAGAGTCTATCACAAAGAGCCTTTGAATCACAGTAATTCCCACGTCCACAGCTTCTTTCACTAAATTTCCTTTAGTAGTTATTACCCCACAATTTTTGCCATGATTTTTCAAAATGTACTTGATGCTCATAGGATTTGTAGCAAGACCTGTCACCATGTCTATGTGCACAAACGGAATTTTTCCACTTTTTAAGATCCTCTCTATTATTTCATCGAGATTTAAGATATCAGCATAAAGCACAAACACGATTTTGTTGTCTGAAGCCAGTGCTTTGCTTAGCCCTTGTTCGTCCTTTACAGCTGCTATAATAGGATTTGTTTTTAATATCTCCCATAGTTTTCTTTTTGTTATCATATCCAACCCTCCAGTAGACTTATTATAACATCCTATTTATTTCAGTCAAGCTAACCTTTTCAGTCAACTCTATATAAAAGAAGACTATGTCTTCAAAATTCCCGGATTTCGTCTTAAAACCATTCGTTACGGACCCTAGCTTTATAAATCCCAGCTTTTCATAAAGCTTGATTGTCGACATGTCAGTTGCCACTACCCCATTGAATGGCATTACTAGAAATTCCTTGATTTTTGCCGTCAACAGGAAGTGAATTGCCAGTTTCTCCCCGATTCCAAGCACTATTATATCGTCACTACCTGCGTACGATGCATTTGCAATATGTCCGCACCGTCCTAAATTGTTCGGATGTAATATATAAATTTTAATAACTTTTTCCAGTAATTTTGCCACTCCTGAGAATGTCTGTTCTTTGAAAAACGATCTTGCTTCTTCCAAATTCATCAAGTCAGTTTGAGAAAATGCATTACCTTTTTCAACAACTGCATTCCATAGTTTCATCATTCCTTCGATATCTCAATCTTTGTATTCTTTTATTAAACAATCCACAATGGTTTTTCCTAATATCAAATTTCACAGGCTTATTATACCAACCATCAATTGATTACGTAAATATCATTGTCAATATTTATAAGCAAACTTCAATTACTTGTTGTAAACATCTCTTTTTTTTAATATACTTTAAATACGACATGAACAAGGAGATGCCTTATGGAAAACGATAGAAAAATTGCAGTTTTAATAGATGCTGACAACGTCTCTGACAAATACATTAAGTTTATTTTTGACGAAATCTCAAATCATGGAACACCTACGATCAAAAGGATTTACGGTGACTGGACTAAGCCACAGCTCTCGTCATGGAAGACTGTGCTTTTAAGCTATTCAATAACGCCAATCCAGCAGTACAGCTATACATCCGGTAAAAATGCTACTGACGCGGCTCTGATAATCGATGCCATGGACATTTTGTATTCAAGAAATGTTGACGGATTTTGCATAGTTTCGAGCGACAGTGACTTTACCAGGCTGGCCGCGCGACTTAGGGAGGCAGGTCTGTATGTTTTGGGAATGGGCGAAAAGAAAACCCCTATCGCATTTATATCAGCCTGCGAAAAATTCAAATACCTTGAGGTTTTGGCCTCGACAGCTTCCGAGGATTACGAGGACTCTGCCGAGAAGGACGACAAGCAAGATTATCAGAAAAACGAAACGGGAAACAGGAACGATTTGATAGAAGCCCTAAAAATCATTATCCGGGAGAGCAGCGACGAAGACGGCTGGGCCTATCTTGGGGAAGTTGGAAAGAGATTGAATATTCGTTATCCGGACTTTGATACGCGAAACTATGGGCATACCAAACTCACTCCCTTGATAAAATCCTTGAGGCAGTTTGACATTCAATCCAGAAAATCAAACCACCCTCATATAAACCATTATTTTGTCAGAATAAAATCCAAAAACAAGGCTCAATAAAAAAACGTCGAGACAGGTTTACTGTCTTCGACGTTTTTCCATATATGGAGTCAGTGCTGTTTCGTTCAATAAAAATATGCTGAAGCGAATCAGCACAAAAAATACCATTATAAATGCCCATGCCACCATCAAGATGTTAATCGGCTCCAAAAACACCACTGCATATCCTGAGGTTCTTAAGAAACCCGTCATGGAACTAAATGCCATGGCGCTTATTACAAATGGAAAAGTAAAGGCAGAGCAGCTTGGATAAAATGGCATCTTCAGAAGCTTTGGCATCTTACTTACTCCAAACAAAGTCATAATAAAAGCCCAAACACCTATGATTAGAACCACATTGACGCTTTTATCTTGAAAAACACTTAAGTATCCAGCTAATAACAAGCTCCCAGGAGCGGCGTATATCACCACCACCGGTTTTATTTGATCAGGCAATTCTCTGTACCGGAGGATTCTGTAGGTCACTATGGGAAACCAAGCTATATAAGCTGCCAATGCATACCAAAAAATCACTTTGCCCAATGAATTCATCCCGTACGCCGGAGCTGTAACGCTGCCTACTGCTATTCCTACATAGAGCACAAAGTAGCTTGGAAACACTTTCTTGATATCAAAGCTCAACACATGCTTTTTTGTAAAAACCAGAATTATCACTGCGTTCAATGCTAATGCAGCCATCCATATCCAATAAGCTGCAATTTGCGCTACAGGTATAATGTAGGTGCTTAAGATCATCAATCCCATGGGTATTGTCGCCAATATACAGCCTATGACCGGATTTGAAAACCCTTCCATGTACGATCGAGGCATCATTGCCAACTTCAGTACCAAAGTTATGAGTATGATTGCCGATATGCTTCCAAATATATACCTCAAACCTTGGCTATAAGCTCCCACAAGATTACCCAGGGATGCCAAGGCCAGCATCAATCCGGATATGGGAATTGGTATTTTATTTATTATATTTTTCATTTTCAAACCTTCACTTCGTCGATATTGATATAATCGAGCTCCCTTACTATTATCCTGGATAGATTTTCTGCAATTTCTCCTGTCAAAGAAACACATTGTCCCTTGTGCTCTCCAGAGGCCATATTCATCCCCTTTGTCAGCAAGCTGCAACAGAGAACTTTATGTTTGTCTTTGAAGCTTTGCTGAAGTTCATTAGCCAGCTCTAAAGTCTTTATGCTCCTGGGATCTTGGGGGGAAGATCCACTTGTCCTTCCGAAAAAGTAGCCTAGCATAAGTATTCCACCAGAAACCGCTCCGCATACACATTTAGACTTGCCTATCCCTACAGGGAACCCTGAAGCCATAGCTATCATTTCGTCAGGCATGTCCAGCTTAAAATTATGCTTTATTGAAGCTGCAATCGCCTCAGAACAGTAGTATTTCCCTTCTCTAAACAATCCCTCTGCATCGGACCTTACTTTCTTAACGCTTATCTCTTTTGTCATTTTATTCTCCGTTTCTTAATCAGTTTTTCTCACTTTGATATTATACACTAAAAAATCATCTTATTTCTATTATTCTAATTTTTTTTAGCTTTCTTATTCCTTAACGACTCAACAAGCTCCAGCCCGATCGCTGCAAAAAAGCCTATAAACATTACAAACATATAGCTGATGATGCTGACCAAGTCGCTCCAACCTTCTGCAGTTCTATTTATTACTATCATCAGCATATAAACAATTCCGATGATGTTTGACACAAGCATAGCTAGGAAATATCTTTTAAAACCAAAATATCCTCCTACAGCAGCTGCAAAAGATACTATTAGGGCCAGCTTAGAAAATCCCAAGATATTTTCAATCCCAATATCCAACTGAAGAATCAGACTGACTGAAACCATGGCAAGAACAACCAAAATAAAAATGGCTAACATGATTAAAAACCACTTGTTGGAATGCTTATCAGGAAGTTTCACGGTCTTTACCCTCTTTCCCGGCTAAAAGCCATAACTGTTTATATAAAACATACCATCTTTGAACAGCATTTTCTAATCTATAATAATGCGCAATATAAAATACGCATAATGCTGTCAATATGAAAAACAACATCCCCGCTAATATAAACTCGGTGGTCAACAATATCCAACACGAAAACAATATCGATACTGCAATTAAGATGGTGACCAACAGATGTACCAGTCTTTCGTGTTGTAGCCATTGTATTTGCCTTTCATGATATTTAAGCATACTAAAATATGACCCTTTAGGATTCTTGATTTGATCCTCGACCCATTTTTCGTGATCTTGTATTTCTTTGTACATAACCCCACCTCTATAACTTGATTATTTATAAATATATACCCATTATTCCTGTGCAACAGCGCTTCCGGAAGCTGTAGCCATCAACATATTTCCTCCCTGCCCAGCGTTTTTTAGCCTAAATCCACTCCTGATATTGCTTCTCCAAAAAACATCCTTTAGTACTTAATTGCTTTTTCTTTTGTTATTCCTCAAATCAAAGTTATCTACAGAAGATTGTATGTCCATTCTCGATTTGATGCTATAATATCCTTAGAACCAAAACTCGGAGGTACCTATGGAAATTTTACCACTAATATTTACCCTAGTCATTTTCTCAATCGGTGTGTTGGGCACCCTGCTACCTGTTATACCAGGCCCTGCCTTAGTATTCTTTGGCATGGTTCTTTACGGCATATTAACTGAATTTGCATCACTTGATCTTGATTTTTATGTATTGCAGCTAATCGCCTTGATAATCGCATCCCTAATAGATAATGTTTCTTCAGCAGCAGGAGCAAAGATTTCAGGAGGCAGCAAACAGGCTGTCATGGGGGCGCTGGCAGGCACCTTTATAGGCTTGGCAACCTTGGGCCCCATTGGCATTGCAGTAGGGCCATTTGTTGGTGCAGTATTGGTGGAAATCTTAAGAGGAAAAAGGCCTTTTGACGCTGTCAAAATAGGCATAGGCACTTTAATAGGATTGTTGGGTGGAGTTGTATTGAAGCTTATTATCGTTTTTGTCATGATTGCAAACTTCTTTGTGGCTGTATTTTGAGGCAACGTCAGGTATACCCGCCGTTGCCTCACTAGGATTAATAATCAAACAGGTTTCCATGCCAAACCCACATAATGGGTGTTTATATTGCCCCCAGCAGTCTTTATCACAACCTTTTCAAGCTTCTCTAATTGCAGATCATATATATTTGAGATCTTTTCAACTTCAACTTCCAGTTCTTTCTCAAGCTCTCTTAGCTTTTCTTCTACAGATATTAAAGTTTCCCTTGCCTGGTCTACTCCCTCGCTTTTAAGCGCCCGGCCTGTACTCTTGACTGCAGTGCCCACTTTGGATATTGATGTTGCCGTCAGTGCTTTTTTACCGAACAGCGATCCCAACAAAGCCGTTCCGGCTGAAACCGCTGCTTCCATTTTCCTCTGGTTAGCCATGGCATTTTGTTTTTCTAATGTCTGCCTTGCCCTTCTTTGCCTGTCGTCAAGCACATCAATCTTGGCTTGGTATTTCTTCTTCAAATCTTCTACAGCCTTATCCCTACCTTCATGCATTAAATGCTGCAGCCTAATTTTAAAATCTCTTTCATCTTCCTCAGGGTTTGAAATCACTTTCAAAGTTGGACTATACAGCAGTTCAAGCTGGCATTCATTCCTTAAAAATTGTTCCAGCATCTGTTTCCACTTGCCGTAGATTTTAGAATCCGATGCCAGTGCAGGTAACACCATGTATGAGCTATCCTCATTCGGTTGCTTCATTAATTCATTCAATTCATATTTCAAATCCTCAGAGTTTCTCCATTCTAAAGCTATCGGACCTTCGCTGATCTCAGACAACAGCGAGAATCTCCTTGAAGTATTTATGTTGTATTTGGCACTAACATAATTCACATCTGCGACTCCCAGAACAAATGGTTTGTACACGGTTTTTTCACCAGCAATATTCTCTTCTGGAAGGTAAAGTTGTTCTATTCCCGGAGGAAGAACCGGCCTTGACAGAATCGTTGGCTGTTTTGTCTCATTCACTTTATTTTCATTTAGCCTTTGAGCTTGATATTGGTCATTTAAAACTGATTTTTCACCCGTTAGAAGCTTAAGCTGCTTTCTTGTCATTGGTCCTGCCAAATAAGACAGTACCCATCTGGTAGTAAATATTGAAGGCTCATCCCTGTGTACGCTATGGAGATAAAAGACCCGCTGACCCAGTCCTGACAAAATCCTTTCAGTTTTCTTCTTGTCAAAATTCCCACCGGCGGCTGCGCCTTCAAGCCCGTCTATGACCCTTGCCTTGTCTCTTTCTGTCTGAAGCCTGCCGATAAACCACGTTCCCGCATTTGATAGTGCCTTATAATCCAAATCAACAGGATTCTGCGTGGAAAGTACCAAGCCTAATCCAAAAGCCCTAGCCTGTTTTAGCAAAGTTAAAAGCGGTGCTTTTGACGGAGGATTTGCCGTCGGAGGCAAATACCCAAAAACCTCGTCCATGTAGAGTATGGCTCTTAAGCTACCTGTACCCGGTTGACTTCTTGTCCATGCCACAATTTCGTTTAACAGCATGGTTACAAAAAACATCCTTTCTTTGTCCTGCAAATGGGCTATCGAAAAAACAGAAATCTTAGGTTTTCCCTTTTCATCATACATAAACTTGTCTACATCAAGCTCCTCCCCCTCCATCCAGGCTTTAAAAGACGGGGATGCCATTAGGTTGTTGATTTTCATCGCAAAATCAAACCTGTCTTTCCCCGGGTAAAAATTTTCGATATCGATGACTCCTACCTTCTGAATTGGGGGCTTTTGGATGGATGTTATGAGATCTTCCATTCTCAAGTCACGATTTAAGCTCCACTGGTCTTCAATGATATTTGACAGCAATATATATTCTTTGCTGCTTAGGGGATCAGATTCCATACCTAGGATCGCCAAAAGACTGGTAACCGTGGTATGAATTTTTTCCCTGTATGCGTCACTATCTTCTTTAACTTTCATGTTGGGACACTTTAGCGAACTTAACACCGATACGCTTTTCCCCGCTGAGCTTCCCGGAGTATATACTTCAACGTCTGCTGACTGTTTTAGCATTTTTATTCTTTCTTCATTTTGGTTCCATTCGGATAAACCCTTTCTCCACATATCAGCCTGATATACTGAGTATTCCGCTACGCTCATACCCTTGTTTTCAGCTTCGGTTTCATTAATCCAAGGAGCAAAATCTTCCGGCTTAAGGTCAGGAAAAGTCAGTGCCATATTTCCTAAATCGCCTTTTGGATCGATAGCAATCACTGGTATGTTGTCTATCGCAGCTTCTTCTAAAAGGCCTATGCCCAGTCCGGTCTTTCCACTTCCGGTCATTCCTATTATGACAGCGTGGGTAGTAAGGTCTTTTGATTTGTATAATACAAGCTCATCTGATATGCTGGCTTTTTCGACATCATATTCCTTGCCAATATAAAATACACCCATTTTTTCATAGTCCTGCATGGTGCTTCCCCCTTTATTTGATTGACTTCATTTTTTAATTCTTATAGGTTAATTATATCCATTTTAAGCACAAATCAACATAAGAAAATCCACTGACCATAAATTCAATATCGCCAGTGGATTTCACTTAATTTCAATCTAACTTCTCACTCCACAAACCTCTGCCTTCATGTCTAGCTTTTTTCTCAGCTTCGATAAACATTTCGGCATGTTTTACATCCGGAGGGTACGTAACTGCATGGGCGTAAACTATTCTGCCGGCTCCCACTTGCATCTGACTGGAGAGACTATCGCATTTTCTTTTTTAAGCTCCTTGAAAGCCTTGTCGATTTCTTTTCTGTCCAAGCCAGTAAGCTTTTCTACTTCCCCTGCGCTTACCGGCTTTGCTGCTTCTTTCATAGCCTTTATAACATCTTCTTTAACGCTCATATTGTTTCACTCCTATTAATTTTATTTGAAATCTAGTTATACCCTGAAAAGCGAGATTTAAAACTATGCTGCTATCATAACATCTCACTCTATTCCATTTATCTTGAAATATACAACCATATTGCTCTCAATCAGCTTTCTTGTCATAAGCTCTTTGAACTCTAGCGATTTAGTTTTACCTTCATAGCGCAGCCTCTCCAGTTCCTTTGAAATTTTATCCTGATTTTTCACCAACAATTCATACATATCTTCAAATTTAGCCAGTCGATCTACGGCTTCACCACAATATCCGATGTCGGTCTTTTTAATCAACTCACCGTTTTCTATATAGGATTTGCCGTCGCGTTTGACAATGTATCTATCCAAATTCATCCCTCTTTCGATATCATGCTAAATTCTATCCTTAGAATGCGCTATCTTAATCAGTTCATTCATTTTTCTGTTAAGCTTAGATACGGGAAGTCCTACGATGTTATTATAATCTCCTTTTATCCACTTGACCCATAATCCCGCTTCTTCCTGAATGCCATACCCTCCGGCTTTGTCCATTGCTTTGCCGGATTTTATATAATTATTCACTTCAATCTCCATCTGTTCATTCCACTTGTAGAACCTGACTTTTGATACAGACACGAAACTCTCTTCAATGAGGCCGTATTTCAAACTAACACCGGTGATAACGATGTGAGTTTTTCCAGCTAGGCTCCTGATCATTTCGTATGCATCATTATTGCCACTTGGTTTCCCCAATATTTTGCCCTCCGATACAACAACCGTATCTGCGCCTATGACGAGGGCATCCCTAAAGTTCTTGTGGACTGCCTCAGCTTTTGAATCCGCCAGCTCTAGCACGAGATTCTTTACATCCATCGCAAATCCTTTTTTACTTGTTTTCATAATTTTTTCTGCTATTTTCTTTTCATCTACTTGCGCAGGAATTACGTCAAATTCGTTTACAAACAACTTAAGCAGCTCTTGTCTCCTAGGCGACTTGCTCGCCAATATTATTTTAGGGTTCAAACCTTTCCCTCCTTCTATCTAGCATCTTCGCGTTTGAGTCTGTTAAGCCTTAGCTTTATCAAAACTATCAATACAATAGCCGACATGGTCAACACCAGGAAATGATTTGTCTCAAGTGCCTGCGAGCTGAGCAAATTCATCCCATGGGTCGCCGGAAGCAGGTATCCTGCATATTCTAGAATCTTTGGCAACATATCCGCTGGAAACATTATTCCCGACAACATCATAGAAGGCAAAAATATTAACTGAGCGTACATCGTAAGCTTTGATGAATTTTTAGCATATAAGCCAAGCAGTATCCCTAAAAGCAAGGTTGCTGTCAAGAAAACGCTAAACCCGGTAATGAACAACCAAATATTCTCGGGAACTACAGACTTGAACGCTAGCGGAGATACAAAATATATTATGCAGCTAACTACCGAAAGATTCAAAAAACCTGATAGGAAGCTCGATACCACAATAGCATCCATTGGAATACCCGCTGATTTAAATGATTTTCGTAAATCATTTTGGAAATATTCCATTATCGATCCGGGTGTCCCTATCAATGCCCCCATCGTAACTGAAAAGATAACCATGCTTGGAATCAAAGTAGTTCTCGATTCGGGCATTATCGATGTGAAAACCGCTCCCATGACACCGAAAAATAAAAGGGGCACCAGATAATTCGTTATAAGTATGTCCATGCTTTTAAGATCGAGTTTTGTCTTCAAATACAACGTGTATAAAAATGCTTTCATATCACTTATCCTCCCTTGCAATTTCAATAAACCGTTCTTCCAGCGTGGGTTTGTCGATTATGAGATCCAACAGTTCAAGATTGTTTTCTTTTAGGTAGCTCACTATCTCGCTTAAACCCTCTAGCAAATCCGCTGCGGCAAATCTGTAATAACCTTCTTTTAAGTCTTTTAAAACTACGTTCTTTAACAGCTTGGCTTCAATTTTGCCGGATGGCTTTATTTTAATCAGCGTATCCCGTCTTACCTCCAAGATTATTTCATTCGGCGTTCCAATTTTTTTTATTTTTCCTTCCACTATTATACCCACTCTGTCGCACAAGGCTTCAACCTCAGCCATGTCGTGGGAAGCCAACAAAATGGTAGCTCCTTTTTCCTTAAGCTCTCTAATCTCTTGATGCAAAGCTACCCTTGCTTCTACATCTAAACCAGCAGTAGGTTCATCTAAAAATATAATCTTTGGTTCACATGCCAAGGCTAGTGCAAGGTGGAGTCTTCTTTTTTGTCCAGTGGACATAGCCCGATACTGTTTATTTCCCATTTCTTTTAAACCGAAAGTCTCCAATAGATCATACCTAGGATTTACTTTGTTCCAGACACAAAACAGCTCCATAGATTCCTTGACTGTGATATTTGAAGGCAATGACGACGATTGAAGCTGTATCCCTATGAGTTTCCTCTTTGCAGCTTCATCGGGATTTAAGCCCATAATCGATATGCTGCCTGAATTAAATCCTCTTAGTCCCTCCATACATTCCATGGTAGTCGTTTTTCCGGCGCCATTTGGCCCCAGCAGCCCGAATATCTCATTTTTCCGAACTTCAAAGCTGATTTTTTTTAGCACTTGATTTTTTCCGTAGCTCTTAGTAAGATCTTCAACTTTTATCATTTTCTTTATCCTCCTTCACCGTTGGAAAAACCAATAGATTTTTTTCAAAGCAGTAAGTCAACACTTCACTGATGTAGTCTTCAGCTTCCTTATAGGTATTCATGAATTCCGAATTCTCAAAGCTGCCCTCATCAGTCATTTGAGTCATCTGCTGCAGCATTTTAATGTCCCCACCGGTAAACTCCATTATTTTCTCCCACCATCTTTCTGCAAAATCAATTGACTTTGAATCGTGGCAGCTGGTATTTTCCCTTTTTAACACTATTGCTTCTTCACATAATCTTTGCATGTATCTCGTATATTTCTTTCCCTTGTCGTCTTTAAACCTGTCTTTGATCTTGCTGTATGTTTCCTTGTCAAAGTGTTTTACTACCCAAAAGTTTTCATCGTCGTTTCTTAGCAACGAGAGAATCTCTACAAGCATCTCCCAGTCCAAATCTTTCATGAGCATCATTTCATGTCTGAATTTCTTGATAATCTCGTATCTGGCATTTAGCTTTTGGATTTCATTTTCAATTCTAGTTTCCTGTTGCTTGAGATACTTGTCAATTTCTTCAGCTCCATTCGAAGGAATCAATCTTTCCTTTATTTCTGTTAGGGTAAATCCCAGTTCCTTAAGGCTTACTATTTGGTGAAGAGTCATGTAATCCTTAAAGGAATACAGCCTCCTTCCGCCTTCAGAAATTTCATTTGGTGCCAGCAACCCGATTTTGTCATAATACTGTACAGTTCTTACTGATACGTTCATTTTTTTTGCTATTTCACCTGTAGTCATAAGATTATTTTTTCTCATATACTTCACCTCACCTACATAATACTACGTTACGCAACGTCATAAGCAAGTGTTTTTTTAAAAAAACATATACAATTCTATAAATAGTTAATATAATACAGTATGCGTAGTATTAAAACCATCGGAAAGAAGGATGAAAATGGATTATTTGTTTTTGGCATTGGGGTTGATGATGCTTGTTAAAGGTGCCGATTTCTTTGTGGAAGGTTCTTCCAGTATCGCAAAGCTTTTAAATATCCCTCCCATATTGATAGGACTCACCATTGTTGCATTTGGAACCAGCTCTCCTGAAGCTGCAGTGAGTATATCTGCTGCTGTAAAAGGTACTGGAAGCATAGCTCTTGGCAATATAATTGGGAGCAATATATTCAACGCTTCGCTGGTGGTGGGTGTAACTGCTTTTATTTATCCTCTCAAAGTACAAAGACAGACAATAAAAAAAGAGATACCATTGGCTCTCCTTGCTAGCATAATGCTTATTGTTACTATTTCAGATGTTTTTCTGCAGGGCTTTGGAGAAAACATCATAACTAGATCCGACGGACTGATGCTTCTCGGGTTCTTTTCTATATTTTTGTATTACGTTTATGAATTAGCAACCCACAACAGTGAAATGACCGCCGAAAATAGTGTAACTCATCGCTCAAGCACAGTAAAAATCGCAACATATACTATTGGGGGATTGACCGCTATTATCTTTGGAGGAAACCTTGTAGTAAACAGCAGCATCACCATCGCTCTCAATCTCGGAATGAGCCAAACTTTGGTAGGTTTAACGATAGTGGCTATAGGAACATCTCTTCCAGAACTTATAACTTCTATTACGGCAGCCAGAAAAAAAGAAAGCGAAATTGCTCTTGGAAATATTGTCGGCAGCAACATATTCAATATACTTTTTATACTTGGCGCATCTTCGGTTATTTCTCCATTAGATGTTGATCCTAAAATCTTTTTGGATGCTTTTGCAGCTATTTTAATAACTTTTGTATTATTGATTTTTTCATCAAGCCATAAGAAAATCTCAAAGAAAGAAGGAGCCTTTCTTCTTTTAGTATATATTGGATATACCGTTTATATCGTTTTGAGAAACTGATTTGCTATACATGTCAGAAATATCCATCTTGATTGCAACATAAAAATGTGTTACAATTGTATTACAATAAAGAGGGAGAGATATTTATGTTAAGTGTTCGATTAAGCAAAGATGAAGAAAATCTCATAAAAAAATTCGCTAAATTCAACAACATGTCCTTATCAGAATTTGTTAGATCTACATTGTTAGATTCCATTGAAGATCAGTATGATTTAGAAATTTTTGAAAAAGCTTGGAATGAAATGGAGTGTACTTATACCCTAGAGGAAACAAAGAAAGAGTTAGGCTTATAAAAATGCATTATAAGGTCGTGATTTCAGACAAATCCTTAAAACAATTAAAAAAACTTGATTCTGCCGTACAGCGCTTGATAATTAATTTCATAGAAAAAAATTTAGAAGGATCTATAGATCCTAGATTGTTGGGAAAGGGTTTAAAAGGAAATCTCAAAGGCATTTGGCGCTATAGAGTCGGAGATTATAGATTGTTAGCTAAAATCGAAGATGAAAAGTTGATTATCGTATTTGTAGATATAGGACATAGAAAAAATATTTATACCATAAATAAGTTTTGATTTGAGGTAACCAATGCGAATTTTAATAGACGGGGACGGATGTCCCGTAATTGACGAAACAATTAAAATATCTAGTTCATATAACTTTGAGTGCCTGATCTTGTGCGACACCTCCCATGTTTTTGAACGGGCTGGAGCCAAGACCCTCACATTTTCAAAAGGAGCAGACAGCGTGGATTTTGCTCTTGTAAACCTGTTGGAAAAAAATGATATAGTCGTGACCCAAGATTATGGTCTTGCTGCGATGTGCCTAGCGAGAAATGCTCTTCCCATAAACCAAGACGGAATGGAGTATACATCTGATAACATCGATTCGCTCCTGCTTGCAAGGCATACGGCAAAAAAAATCAGAAGCTCAGGGAAACGGCTTAAAGGGCCTAAGAAAAGAACCAAGGAACAAAATAAGGTTTTTGAGGACAGGTTGAAAGGATTGATTGACAAACTATCTTTATGATTTTAATCCTACAGGTTATCCTCAAATACCAATGGAATACTATCAAGTTAGTTTTAAACTCTTGATCTTCCTCCCGCCAAAATTCTTAAAACTTCTTGAAACTTAGGCAGTGAATATCCATAAAACATTTTATAAGATGCACAGAAATAGTTTGTTCGAATTTCTTTTGTAGTGTCGTAGTGCCTCTGGCAGCCGCCTCTGCATATGCTGAAAAACTCACAGCCATCACATTCCTTGCGTATAGAAATTGACTTTTCCACAAAGTTTTTGCCTATTTCACTAGACAGTACCGAATCTAAAGTGTCTTCCTTTATATTTCCCATTCTGTAATCGTCAAGAACGTAAAAATCACATGGATATATGCTGCCATCTGCTTCTATCACTGTATTCACTGAACAAATCCCATTCATATCACAGGATTCGGCTCTATGACCTGATAAAATCTGAAGTATATTATCGAACATCCTGATGCTTACCATTCTCCCGTTTTTAAAATCCTTATACCAAAGATCAAACAGCTTTATCAGAAATTCTCCGTACATTTTTGGAGTTAAAGAATAAGGGTTCGTTCCATGTTCTCCGAACATGTGGTCAAGACAGGGTATGAATTGCATATAATGAAATCCTTCCTTTGCAAAAAAACCGTATACCTTTTGAACGTGCCTTGCAACAGGCTTTGTTACCACAGTGAGTATGTTGTATTCTACTTTGTACTTGTCCATTATTCTTGCCGCTCTCATTACATCTCGAAAGCTTCCAGTGCCTTTTACGTCAATCCTGTTTAAATCGTGTATGTCTTTAGGACCATCCAAGGATAGTCCAACAAGAAATCTATTTTCCGACAAGAATTTTGCCCAGTTTTCATCTATAGCTACTCCATTTGTCTGTAAAGAGTTTTGCACCTTTATCCCATTGGTGTTATATTGATTTTGAAGTTTTATAAAGGTCTTGAAAAAATCAAGGCCTGCAAGAGTAGGCTCACCTCCCTGAAAGGCAAAACCAACGTGGTACTCGCCGTATTCAAAGGCTTTTTTAACTATTGCCTCAAGGGTGTCCTCTTTCATTATGCCATAATTTGCTATATCTCTATTTTCAGCTGTATCGTAATAGAAGCAGTATTTACACCTTAGATTGCAGCTGCTTGACGCAGGTTTTATAAGCATTGTTATTGCCGGCATTTATCTCACATCCTATTTTTTATTTATTAGCCGCGTTCATTTTTTCTACATGTTAAACTACTAAAATAAAATCATAATTAC
Source organism: Alkalibacter saccharofermentans DSM 14828 (assembly GCF_900128885.1). Classification (NCBI taxonomy): domain Bacteria; kingdom Bacillati; phylum Bacillota; class Clostridia; order Eubacteriales; family Eubacteriaceae; genus Alkalibacter; species Alkalibacter saccharofermentans. Next base: position 74,166 of record NZ_FQTU01000003.1, on the reverse strand, counting down.
TAAAGAAAAAGCTCCTAGCACTATTATATTAATCACATCGTGTATCTTTAGCTTTTGCATTATGTAGATAAGCAAAAAACATCCTAGAAATATTGTAAGTGAAAATATGTTGCCTAATCCAGACCCGTGGATTATATGCAAAGATTCATTTATCATTGCAAGCATGGTAGATACCAACAGCCCGCACACTACAGGAAGTATCCCTTGTGAAAGCCTCCTGAAAAACTTCATATGGGCAAACTTTGCATATATTTCGTGCAAAAAGCTAAATACAGACATTGTAGCTCCGATTCCTATCGCAAAGCCTAACGTGGCAGTCATATAGCCTGCAAACTGACCGCTTTCCTGAAGACCTACTATATAGCCAACTCCGGATAGCATCTTTACCAGTATCGGCCCCGGAAGAGCGTTTGCTATTGGGACTATCTGGCCATAAAATTCTCCGGGGGTTACGTAGCCTCCACCTACAAATATTCCGTCGGCGACAGTTAGATATGCTTCGCCACCGCCAAAAGAAGTTACCGTTGAGATTATTCCATTTAACATAAATGCTGTCGTATCAACAGATAGTATTCTGGTTATTATGTATAAGATAATTATCAGCCCCAAAAAATAACTAGACTGCTTAAGAGGCTTTAATAAATTCACCTTATCCCCTGTGGTTTTAATCTTCCTTGACTCGGCATATATGAACAGACAAATCATCAGAAATATCAGAATCTTGATTGCTGTAAATACAGGTCCGGGAAGGCTGAATGTCTTTCCGGCGAAAAGTACGAACATTGCAGAAAAAACCATCACTGCTATGCTTCTAGCGCTTTTTAAAGTGGATCCAAGCCCTGCTATCAAAAAAAATGTTATAAGAAGAAGATCAATGGTAGAAATATCTAGGATCGGTGTTGCCAGTGATGGAGGAAGATCTCCTATGACTTGTGTGAACACTCCCCTTATTTCTTTGCCGAAGGTCACGATTGTCGTCAAAGCTATTATGAATATTGCCTGTTTTGAAAATTTCTGCTTCTTTGCAGTCTTCAAGACTTTTGATATGTAATGTGTCAATAAAAATAATATAAATGCAGTTACCCCAATTGATACGTATTCAACGTAGTGAAGAAACTCTGAGCTTAAGATAGATATCATGGAAAGTAATATTACAGTTATAGCCACCCCGGGGAATGTCACTGCATAAGAACCGAGCACCATTCCCAAGTTTCCAGCCAAATGCTCTCCTGCCGCCCCGCCTAGCTTAACTGGCAGCGCTCCGGGAGTAATATTAGCCGTTATAGTATGCTGAAGGTAGGTTTCCTTATCTAAAAGCTTCTTCTCTTCTACCATCTCTTTTTCAATTATCGGTATCAGCGCACTCCCTCCACCAAAACCTATCAATCCTACTTTTAAAAATGATCCTAGTAATTTTTTTATAATACCTTTTGTTTTTTTCATCTTTCATCTCCTTGCGTCCTATTGAATCTATAATGAAAATGATCCGAGTTTCACGATTAAAACTGCTTTTGGTTATTAGAATAGCACACTTAACTTCCTCTAATCAAAGAAGATAAGTGTGCTTAATATTATTATTTTATAATTTATTTATTATACTGGCATTATAAGCTGCACCAAATCCATTGTCTATGTTCACCACGCTTATTCCGCTAGCGCAGCTGTTTAGCATTGTAAGAAGCGCAGACAAACCTCCAAAGCTTGCCCCGTAGCCGACGCTTGTAGGCACTGCTATTACCGGCTTATCGACCAAGCCTCCAACTACGCTTGCCAGGGCGCCTTCCATACCCGCCACTACTACGATAACCTTGGCATTCCTAATGAAGTCCATTCTTGCCATAAGCCTGTGTATACCTGCGACTCCCACATCTGTAACCTTTTCGACTTTATTTCCAAGTATCCTAGCAGTTTCGTAAGCTTCTTCAACAACTGGAAGATCGCTTGTGCCAGCAGCGACTATTGCTATATAGGACTCAGTCTCTTCAACCGGTCTAACCTGAACGGTTATCACTCTTCCAAGTTCGTTGTATTTTGCTTGAGGGCAAACTTCAAGCAACGCTTCGTACATCTCTTTGGTTGCGCGAGTCGCGAGTATATTGTTGTTACGAGTAATCATATATTCTGCGATTCCTCTTACCTGGTCAACGGTTTTACCAGCACAATAAATCACTTCTGGGTACCCGTTTCTAATCTCTCTATGGTTGTCAATGGTTGCATAGCCTAGGTCCTTATAAGGCAGTTCCGAGAGCATCTTTATACCTTCATCTATGCCTGTTTCTCCGTTTTTAACGTCTACTAATAATTTTTCTAATTCTTTTTTATTCATTTTTATCCCTGCTTTGCATATGATTTTGCATGACCAAGTCTACATCTCGGCTAAATACACTCTTAATACATTAGGAATCTCAAATTCTTTTGTCCCGAGTCCATAACCCGTTTTAGATATCTTCATATCTAAGTTCACAAATGTCTCTGCATTTGATGCCAAAATAGCAGCTCCCGTTGGAGTAGTCGTTTCACTATCGACCAATCCTGTTTTAACAGGCACTCCTTTAAGTATCTCTACAGTTGCAGGAGCGGGAACGGGTATGACTCCATGGGCACAATTTACAAAGCCTCCACCAAGCTGTACAGGCGATGAGTAAATCCTGTCTACATCTAGTGCTTCAAAGCAAATAGCGGCTCCCACTATATCCACTATAGAGTCTATTGCGCCTACCTCATGGAAATGAACTGCCTCCATTGATTTTCCGTGTACTTTGCCTTCTGCTTTTGCAATGACTCTAAACATATCTTTGCTTTTTGCTTTGACAAACTCACTCAATTGACTATTATCGATTATTTCATCTATATGTCTTAAATGCCTGTGCGCATGATCATGTTTGTTCATTATAACATATGCTTTGGTTCCGGTGATTCCATTTTTTATTTCTTTATCGAACTTAATCTCAAACTCATCTTTTATACTTAACTTGTTAAGCTCACTTTTCAGATATTCAGCATCGACCCCAAGATCAACCATAGCTCCAAGGTTCATATCTCCGCTGATACCACAAAAACAATCATAATATAAAATTTTCATAATAAAGCTCCGTTCTTAAATTTCAACTTTAAGGGAATAGCTAAGCTATTCCCTTAAAGCACTTATCCTGTATACACTTCGTCTTTCATCATAAGGTGAGCGCTGGACAGCTTAAATGTCATTGGAAGTGCAAGTATATTTGGTTTATCCCCAACGTATTTTTTCGCATCTTCAAGTGCTTCTTCGAAGCTAGCCCTCGTCTTCATGCCCATTCCTCTAGCATAACCGGGCTCGTGTGCTCCTACAATGTATATAGCTGCAGTATTTTTTTCTGCGATATGTCCGCAGCTGATCATAGAGAACGCATGGTACGGATGATATCCGTATGCAAATCTATATTTCTTTATATACTCTTCATTGTGGCTTAAGTATTCTCCATACTTTTCCAAATCAGGTAACTGGTTATTAAAATCCTTTTGGAACATGTTGTAGACTTCTCTGTACGCCGGAAACTCCTCGTCGTGGAAGTATCCGTTGCATGTAGAAGCACAGATTACAACGCAATTGTCACTTAACACTCTCTTATGTCTGATTATTTGAGCCGAGATAGCCTGAAGCATGAATATAGGGTTTGTTCCCATACCATTTCCGTAATGGAAAAACTGCGGCATTCCAAATACCATCACATCGTATTTCTTCTCTGCCCAAGGCACATACGTTCTCTTATCCGCCTCTTTCCAAGACTCAGGTTGCATCTCTTTGCCATATCCAGAAAACACAGCTATTTGTCTGGATTTAGTATCCAGCACAGCATCGCATATGAAGAATTTCTTATTCATGCATTTTTCCATGTGTTGTCCAATTTCATCAAACTTTCTTCTCATCAAGGATTTCCCGTTAACAGGTACAAAGTCATTTCTGTGCATAACATGTGGAACATGATGACCCGCAATAGACTTCCAATGCGTAAGACCTGTAGAGCAGTGCTTGTAGCCTCCTGAGTATCCTCCATATGGATTACCTTGAGTATGCCCTATCAGTACTGTTAAATCTGATTCATAGACATCTTTATTCATTATTACTCTATCGTGCGCTTCTGTATACCCTAAGTCTACTAAATTATCCCAATCTTCGCTATCATGGTTAGCTATCTGGCCTGAACGCCAAAATTCAAAGAAAACTTCATCTCCTAAGATTTCTCTTATCTCATGCTTCTTATTTTTTCTGTGAAGCCCATTTGAACATATAAGCTTGATATCCTTTTTTTCGACTCCGGCTTTATAACATTCATCTAGGATTATCGGTATGGAAACCTTCCTGTGAGCAGTCTCTTGTGTTCCACCTTTTACCCTGTCCGGGAAAACTATTACAACTTTTGAACCTTTCTTTACAAGTTTGCTTATGGGATCCATCCCTATTGGATTAAGGATTGATTCTTTAGTTGCTGTGTGTATATCTTCAATAAAGTCAGGATCTTTGACAGTTACTCCAGGTATAAACACATCAGTGTTGTCCGGAAGGTTTGCTTCCATAGTTCCGTGCCCATATTCAAATTCCAGTTTCATTTTCTCTTCATCCTTTCGTTCTAAATGTATTTTTCAATTATTATTTTAAGATCTTCAACGTAAAATCCTATATCCCCAGTAAATTTGGTAAGTGCTACAAGTCCTCCGTCTATAGTGTCTATGCTTGATATCATCTCTGCATTTTCTTCTTTTAATCCTCCACCATAGACAACTTCTAATTCATATCCAAAAATTTCTTTTGTCAGCTCTTTTATAAGCTTTGATACATATGCTATATACTCTTTACCTGGCGGAGTTTTTCCTGGACCAATTGCCCAAATAGGCTCATAGCCTATGACTACGCTTTGTTTTCCAGTGTACTTTTCCGTTCCTGACAACCCGTTTTCAATCTGAGATTTGAGCACTTTTTTGATTCTCTTCTGTTGCTCTTCAAAATTGCCTTCTCCACGTTCTTCTTCGGTTTCTCCTATGCAAAACAACACATCCATGCCTTGATCCATAGCGTTTAGAACTTCTTTATTCACTATTTCATCGACAGTTCTTGCTGCTTTTTCACGCAGAGCCTGAGAATTTTTCAATTCAGGTTCAAACATGCTCAAAATCTCTAAAATCCCTTTTCTTTCTTCTGAGTGTGCAATTATAGTGTCTTTGCACCCCATATTAGATGCAGCTGCAGCCGGCAGCTTTGTGGTAAATGCTCCAAAATTTCCACCTTTTTTAATATCATCTTTGTACACGCTTTGAGACCCTATCTTAAGTGAGGCTCTATCTTCTGATGCGTAGCTCTTTAGTTTTTCATTGGCTGTGATAATTAAAGATTCCGGGATCATGTACACGATTTGAAAACCTTCAAGCTTTCCTAACCCTAACTCGATGCTTTTTTCAACGATATTTTCAATCCATTTTTTAGGATTAGTCAAATCACATATTCCGCCCATCTCTCTGGGTACATCAAACCTCTTTAAATTAATAAATATCTTTTTCATGTAATACCCCTTTCACAATTTTTAAACTGCTATTTCTTCTTTCTCTTTTTTAAGGCTTGCAAACATTTCATTTTTATAAGCCTCTACTCCAGGTTGATCAAATGGATTTACTCCAAGCAGAACTCCTGAAATATAGCAGCTGTACTCAAACAAGTAAAAAAGCTGTCCAAAATAATATGGTGTCAGTTTTGGTATGTTGAACACCATTGCAGGTATTCCACCTTCTGAATGTGCCTTTATAGTTGCATCAAACGCCACTTTGTTAAGCTCGCTAAAATCTTTGCCATCTAAATAATCAAAATAATCTATTGTAGACTCATCTTCAGATATAGGGCATGACTCCATTTGGTCTTCTAAATTCAAGAAAGTCTCAAATAGATTCTTTTTCCCATCTTGTATATATTGTCCCAACGAGTGAAGGTCCTCACTGAAAGAACAAGCCGCTGGAAAAATCCCTTTATTATCTTTACCTTCGCTCTCTCCAAAAAGCTGTACCCACCATTTGGTAAAGTACTCGAACAGAGGCTCGAAATGAGCAAGGACTTCAACTGAATATCCTTTTTTATAAAGAATATTCCTGATTGCAGGGTATACTACCGCGGGGTTCTCCTCTAGCGGAAGTGTCTTGATTGATTTTGCCATATCCTTAGCGCCTCGAACAACCTCTCTTATGTCGATTCCCGCAACAGCCATAGGGAGCAGACCTACGGCTGTAATCACTGAATATCTGCCACCGATATCTTCTGGGAAATCATAAAATTCATAACCCTTTTCATTAGAAAGATTCTCAAGGGAGCTGCCATTTGGTGACCCTGTAGCTATGATCCTCTTAGCTGCATCATCTCTGCCATACATGGATTCCATTTTATTTCTGATCATCCTGAATGATATTCCCGGTTCAAGGGTAGCAAAATTTTTAGCTATAATATTTGCATAAACTGATTTTTCTTCGATGTCTTTTAAAACTTTATTCATATATATTGGAGACAGTGTATTTCCTGTATAAATAATTTCTGGTTTTTGTTCTTTATCAAAAGCTTTAATAGCCGCTCTTGCACCTTGATTCGATCCACCTACGCCGATTAGCAAGAAAGCATCGGAAGTTTCCCTGATATTCTTAGCAGTTTTTTCTATTCTTTGAATCAATTCTTCTCCGGCATGCTTGTCTACGTCTATCCATCCGAGTACATTTTCATTGTCTGCTTTGCCTTTAATAATATCTTCTATAACTTTTCTATTGTCTTTTATCTCGTTATTGACGTCTTCGCCTGATATAAAACTTTTTAGATACGAATAATCGATAGTAATTGACTTCATTGGTCCACTCCTTTATTTTATTCCTTTTTTATATAATTCCGCCATTTCATCAAGGGTTATCATTTCGATTTTAGGAGCATAACCAACTGAGCCAAATTCTACTATCAATGTTCCTGCAACTTCCTTTACTCCTCTTTCTATGCAGTCTAGAATCTCAATGACGTCTAAATCTTTAGTTTCCCCATACATCAACACATCTATAATAGGCGTTAGATATGCTCTTGGGTCAAATGCGTCCGGTTTCGCTTTCATTATTGACCAGATATCCTTGAGTGACTCGCTCGCTTTTTTATTTGGATTAAAGTTAAAATACTCCCTTATATTTCTTGTTATAGCAAGTCTAATATCAGTATCGATATTAATCTTTCCAATTCCATGTTTGGTCACCGATTTCAATTGATCTATAGATATTCCATAAGCATTTTGGATATTGCCTCCTAGGTCGTTTATCTCATTTACGATATACTGAGGAACGGTAGAAGATCCATGAGATACCAACGTCCCAAAGATACCTTCGTGTCTTAAGTTCTCTTTTGATGCAATTGCAATCTCTTTTCTAATCTTTGTGTCCTTGCCTTTATTTGGTCCATGAGCTGTGCCATAGGATATCGCCAAGCAATCTACGCCAGTTTTTTTGAAAAATTCACATACCTTCATAGGATTAGTGTAAGTGGACTCATTTGAAAAGATATTATCTTCAACTCCAGCAAGTATGCCAAGCTCTCCCTCAACACTTACTCCTCTCTCATGGGCGTACTTTACGACCTCTCTAGTAAGTTCTACGTTTTGATCAAATTCTAAATGAGACCCATCTATCATGACAGAAGAATAACCGTTATCTATAGCTGCCTTCACGGATTCAAAATCTTTACCGTGATCTAAATGAAGTACTACCGGAATGTCAACCTGATCTGCATATTTTTTAACAGCAGTGGCAATATTCTTTGCGCCTTTTTTCTTATCTTCAAGTGTCGCATTTAAAAAATCAGCTTTGCCACCCATAAATCCATTTGCCAAATCTGCAGCCTGCAATATTGCCGCCGATCTAAACATGCTATGAACTTCTATTACAGCTTTTGCCTGCGCTACGGAATTTACGTTAAATCCGCCATGGGCAAATCCGTATTTATTGGATGTTTCTAGTAATGGTCTTAGTGGTACGATTGGCATAAAAATTCCTCTTTTCTAATATTTTATTAACATGATCACTCCCATGATTACCATGAAAGAGTTGATAAGTCTTCTTAACACTATTTGATTAATAAGTTTGAAAATATTCAGGCCTATGTAACTGCCAATCAATATTGCAACGGAACCTATTAATGAAAGTTTTAGTACTTCAAAAGTTATGTTGCCGTATGCAGCGTTCATTGCAAATGAGCTTAATCCACTGATTAAAAAAGTTGCCTGTATAGATGCCATGTATTCTTCTTTATCATCACAAACCGAATAGAAATACGCTACTAGGGGAGGGCCTCCTACATTGGCTAAGCCTCCAAGAACACCGCTTATAGTTCCTGCTATCATGCCGTTTTTCCTGCCCGGGCTAATCGTTGTTCTTTCGCTAAATGCGGTAAAGTAAGCTGCAAATGCAATAAGTATAACTGCGAGCATCTTGAACAAGATTTTTTCATCTGCTGTTGTCAGTATCGTTATGCCTATCCATCTTCCAAACATCGCTGAGATCACCGGCCAAAGCATCAATTTGTAATTGATGCTTTTTCTAAGTTTAATAACAATACTCACCATCATGACTATCGATGCACATAGTACTGCTATCACCGCAGTTTTGAATGGCATTATTATCGGCAATAAGCTCATTGCAAAAATTGCAAAACCGAAGCCCGTAGATGATTGAATTACCCCACCAATCAGTATGATGAGAAAAAACAAGATTCCTTCAATCACTTGTTAAACCATGCAAATTCCAGTAAATCCTCACCGATAAGGGGTTTGCACCATTTGACAAAATCCTCTGTTATGCCATTTTGTTCAGCATTTATAAAGTTTTTAGGCATTATTTTTTCATTTAGCATTACTTCTTCTATGGGTATTAAAAGGGTTTTGCATTCATAATTTTTTTTAGTCCTTTCAAATCCTACCATCACACCGGTCTTTCCTTCTAAAGCAGCCTTTACAGCTTCTTTCCCTACCTGCACTGCTTCATCTCTGTCAACCTTGGACTGCAATGAAATTGACGCTCTTCCTGCGATTCCAGGCTTTTCGCTTCTAGCCTTGATACCAAGCTTTTCAATTACCAGTTGAGCTAAATGCGTGCTGACATCTCCAAAATAAACAGCTCTTTCAGACTCAAAAATCGGTTTCACTATAGGGTTTCCATCTTTGTCCTTAAGCCCTTCGCTAGCTACAACTACGACACCCCCATGTCTTTCGTGCATCCGTTGTACGTCTTCTAAAAATTTTTCTTCATTAAATGGACATTCCGGCAAATAAACAAGGTGTGGAGCATCTTCATCATTTTTTTTAGCCAATGCCGAAGCCGCAGTAATCCATCCGGCATTTCTGCCCATGGCCTCAATGATACTTACATGTATAGGCATGGATTTTACATCTTGACCTATCTCTGCAACCGTTTGGGCTATGTATCTAGCTGCGCTACCAAAGCCTGGACAATGATCCGTTACAGATATGTCATTGTCAATAGTCTTTGGTATTCCTATGACACTTATCCCATGCTCTTTTGCTTTATCGTAAAGCTTGCCGCAAGTATCCATAGTTCCGTTGCCGCCATTGAATAAAACATATTTGATTTTATACTTTTTTAAGACTTCTACCATTTTTTCGTATTCTTCTTCATACAGTGGCGTCCTAGATGTCCCAATGGCAGATGCAGGTGTCTGCAATAGCTTTTCTATTTCTTCCTGCGGAAGATCGCTAAGCAACAACAGCTTCTCATCCAGTATTCCTTGAGTGCCTCCTGCAGCCCCGTATATTTTATTGATCTCTTTATGGTTTTTGGCCTCAACCAACACTCCATATAGTGAAGAATTGATAACAGCTGTTGGACCGCCTCCATGCACAACAAGTAAATTTGAATTCATATTTTTTCTCCCTCGCTATCGACACTTTATTTTCATTATGAAATTATTATAGCATGTAAGGTATTTTATTTCAATATGAAATGAAATAAAACTAAAAAAAGATCTGGGTGATCTTTTTAGTCTATCTTTAGGATTTCTTCATATATCAACGCAGTCGCATTAAATTCTATCATGAACTCTCTTCGTGGCTTTTTGCTCCATTTGAGTTCATTTAGCTTAACATTAAAATTGTTTTTTTCTGCCTCCGATTTTAGATATTCCATCGCTTCTTCGAAGTATTCAAAAATATCACCTGACACTATAAGCATCTCAGGATTTATTAAAACATTGATATTGCTTATGGCAATAGCTAATTTAGAAAGTGCTTCATGCAGTATTTTTTTTGCAATTTTATCATCTTGGTTTGCTTTTAAGCAAATCTCCTCAAAAGAGTCAGCCTTTAGGGTCAGTCTATTATAGTCATTTTCCATGCTTGGTATAGATATATACGCCTCTAAACAACCATTCTGCCCGCACGTACATAACTTGCCGTTTTGTTCTATCTTCATATGAGCGATCTCGCCAGCATTATTATTATACCCTCTTATTATTTGTCCATTAATCAATATGCTGGAACCAACACCCTCACCGCAGAATACGCAAACTAAGTCCTCGACTCTTTCACCATTCAAATGATCTTTAAACCAATACTCTCCAAATAGCAGAACATTGATGTTGTTATCAACCCTTACGAATATTTTGTATTTTGACTCTAAGTATTGCTTAACCATTATATTCTTAATACTCTTATCCGGCGGCCAAACTTCTATTATTCCATTATCAAAATCTACGACACCCGTAGTGGCGACACCTATTCCTAAAATTTTTTTGGAATCTACTTTTGCATCAGCCAGCAAATTATCAACTTTTGATTCAATTGTCCGAAGCAAATCTTCCTCTTTAGAGATATTTAACTTCTCGGTTTCTTTGTACAAAATCTCTCTGCCCAGATTAGTCAAAACTATATGTATTTTTGACTTTGTTATGCTTATACCTATTATATACCTGGCATTTTTATTCACTTCTAGCTTAACCGGACTTCTTCCAACACTTGTCTTAATTGAGCCAACTTCTTTTATAAATTTATCTTTAATTAGCGAATTTACGATTCTTGTAACTGAAGGTGCTGATATTTTCAATTCTTTGCTTATGTCCGTCCTTGAAACAGATTCTTTTTCCCATATATAATTAAAAACTTTAATCTTATTTCTTGATTTGGTTTGAGATTTGCCTTTGTTTTCTAATTTAAGCATGTTTGTGCACCTCTTTATTTAATAGCTTGTGTGGTGTATTGCTAATACCCTTTAAGCCTACTATAAATTATATATGTCAAAAATTTGTTTGTAAAGCAAATCAGTTTCAATGATTTGAATTCAAAATCATTTTTTATAAAGCAGTTCAATAAAATCTGAATCCATTCTTTTATCTTTATTTAATGGAACGACGTCACATGTATCTAAGTAGTGTGTTAGAAGTCTTTCTTTTAACACTAATATTTCATCTTTATAATTTTCGTCATTTATTACATTGCTTACTTCTTCTGGATCGTTTCTCAAGTCATAAAATTCGTCTTCTTCATACAATCTCTTTATATATTTGTACTCTTTGGTCCTACACATCACAGCTTTGCCGTTATATGTAAATTCATTAGATAACTGTAGTGATAACCTTGGGTAGTATAGATTTTCTTCTGTCAACCCATTTGGACCGCCTGTTTCGCTACAATAAGACTCTCCTACTCTGAATCCTCCTTCAGAAAAAACCGCATCTCTTAATTCTTCTTCATTTTTTTGCAAATACGGTACCAAAGACTTCCCAAAGTGCTGGTGGGTAGTTTCTAAATCTGCAATTTCTTCAACCGTGGCATAAAAATCTATTAGCTCAACCAATTCGTCACTAATTCCTTTTCTTCTACCCATTTCCTTAGGAAGCTTAACTATAAAAGGAACATTAGTTAGACAATCTTCGAAACAATTTTGTGCTTTTTCAACCAGGCCATAATCACCTGTATAATCGCCGTGATCGCTAAATACAAATATGACAGTATTATCGTATATTCCTTTAGCTTTTAATGCATCTATTACCATTCCTGTAAAAAAATCCACTTCATTGCACATACCAAGATAAACAGCTCTTAATTCTTTATACTGCTCTTCTGTCCAGCTGTCCATGTTGAAAAGTTTGTTTAATTCTTTCTCAATTTTAGGTTTTCCCGTGAAGCCATCCGGAGGCAAAATTCTTTTTTGTATCTTGTCCCTGTTTACATTACTGTAAAAGGGATCGCTTACTTTATAAACTGGGTGCGGCAACATCAATGGCAAAAATATGCAAAACGGCTTCTCTTCATCATATTCCTGTATGAATTCTACTGCTCCTTCTGTCCAAATCCTATCCAAGTTTTTGTGTGGGGGCACCTTTCCTCTAAAAAATGAATAGTAGTTGGACTCACCTTTTTCGCCCCTCCAGTTATCTCTTGGAAGCGAATCCGGAGATTCTGGCAACCTAAAATATGTATCACAGTATTTTGCGTATTTTTCAGGATATTGTGCAGGAAACAAATCATTTCTTTGATTTAACCATACATGGTATCCACTGTTTTTAAGATTTCTTAAAAGATTAGGCTCATCATCATGGAGCATGTATTCCATGGACCTATGCCCCCTGACATGAGGATACCATCCGGTCATGAAGCTGCATCTGGAGGGCGTACACACCGGATTTTGACAGAATGCATTAGAAAAAGACACTCCTTCCTTTGCCAAGGCATCAAGGTTTGGGGTGATGCTTGCCTCGTTGCCTAAATGAGCTAAAGTATCTGCTCTCATCTGATCGGGATTTATTATGACAATGTTTGGCTTTTTTTTCATAGAATTCTCCTTAAAATATGATTCAAGGAGAGAAATTTCTTCTCTCCTTAGTTTTTACTTATACATCTGTTGAAAGCAGTGCTCGTGCTTCATCTTCCAACCTATACTCTTCTTCTCTAATTTTTCTTATCTGTTCTTCTAACTCTATTTCACCTTTTTTACTTAATGGATAAAAATACATTCCTACAACAGAGAATATATATGCTGCAATTGGAACCAATGTCATAAGATACAATATAGTTCTCAAGGTACCATCGGATTGCTGTGCCAGGCTTGCATTATACCCAGTAAAAGTAAGGATGGTTCCTGCGAAAAAAGCGCTAATGGCTTGAGCTACTTTATTCATAAATGTAAGAGTTGAAGAGATTAAGGCATTATTTGCTACACCATCTCTTACTTCAACATAATTCGCAGAATCCAATACTGCCGCACGGCTTAAGAGGTTTGTAAAGCTGAATAGGAAAGTGGTTCCTACAAGTGAAATCATTACCAAGGGCACATTCTGCCTTGGTGCTGCAAATAGTAACACTAAGGCCAGTACTATACATATTGATTCTACTACCATAATGCCGATTCTTTTACCCATTTTCTTGGCAAATGGACCTATAACGAATAGCATGATTAATGATGCCACCAAGCCAACATATCCCAAATATACCATTAAGTCCATTCTTCCACCCATATTGTACTGGAAGAAATAAATTCTCATAGAGTTTGCTATTTGAAATGCAAACATATCCGTACTAAATGCTACCAATACGCATAGTAATGCTCTGTTTTTCGCTACAGCATTAAACCTTTGGCGCATGGTTATCTTATCTCTTTTCATCTTGTCACTTGAATTAGGATTATACACATCAAGCTTGTTTACAGACATTGCCGATAATATAAATAGTATTGTTGAAACTATTGCAAATATAATCGCTACTGTAGTCCATGCACCAGGATCGTCAAGGCCGCCAAATCTTTCAAGCATCAAGATTGCTCCAGACTGAACTGCAACAGCACCAATTGCACCTAAAGTTTGGAATACGGCTTGTACTCTTGTACGTCGTGCGATACTGTTAGAAAGTATAATTGGCAGTGCTAATTGCGGTATCTGAACACATGTCCAAGTAAGTGAATAAAAAATATACGAAATATAAGCATATGCAAGTTTTCCCCCAGCACTAAGATTAGGTGTTGTAAAAAGCATTACTAGCGCTATCCCTAAAAAAGGCGCTCCAAAAATTATAAATGGTCTATATTTACCCATTTTTGTATTGGTTCTATCAACAATCATACCCATAATTGGATCTGTAAATGCATCAACCAGTCTGGCAACCATGAAAATCGCACCTGCCGCCATAGCTGATATGCCCAATATATTTGTATAGTAATACATGATGTACATTGCAACCATCATAAAGATAAGATTATTTGCCAAATTTCCTGTAGAATAAAGCCAAATGTTTTTTTCAGAAGATTCTCCTCTTCCAAGTGTTTTTGATCCCATTTTCTTCTCCCCTTTAAATTACTTTTACATCGCAGGTGTACTTTCTCTTGCCAGTTAAGTCCACCTTGTTTCCAACTAGAAGTATTTCCTCTTTAAAGTTAATGCTCTCAGCGCTAGTGCCAATCATGATGTCCAGGCGACCAGGTTCTACGACAAATTCCATCTCTTCATTGTAATACCCTGTCTGCGCAGCATCAAGATTAAACTTAAGTGTTTTTATTTCTCCTGCTTTTAAACTGATTCTCTTAAAACCACCTAGCTGCTTAATTGGTCTCGTAACCCAAGCATCCTTGAAATAATAATAAAGCTGTATCACCTCATCTCCATCAAATTTTCCAGTGTTTTCGACCTTGCACGTTGCCACTATAGTTCCATCCGTATCAACCTCTTTAGATTCTAGTGCAAAATCATATAATTCAAATGATGTATAGCTTAATCCGAAGCCAAACGGCAGCAACGGAGTATCTGGCGAGTCTACATAGCCGGTTCCCATAACCAAGTTTCCTTTTGAAGATCCATAGCCGCTTCCTGTTCTGTGATTGTAGTTTGATGGTATATGACCAACGCTTCTCGGTATGCTTACCGGTAGCTTTCCACCTGGGTTTGCATCTCCATATATTACTTTTCCAACTGCTTCTGCTCCTTTTGCACCGGGAAGCCACGCTTGTATAATCGAGTCCACTTTCTCTAGAGACCAATTGATTGAGAATATTCCTGGTCCGTAAAGCACCAAAACAATAGGTTTGCCTGTGGCCGCAATTTTTTCAAGAAGTTTTTGCTGCACTCCGGGAAGCTCTAGTGTGGATCTGTCTTTTCCTTCTCCGCCTGTTGTTCCAAACCAACCACAATTTCCTCCAAGCGTCATTACTACGACTTCACTTTCTTGAGCTACTTTAATCGCTTCAGCAAATCCATCAGTAGAATCATCAATCACATCGCATCCTTTAGCATATGAAACAATTGACTCCTGAGATAAAAACTCCACCAAAGTCTTTTGCTTATATTGTCCTTTATAAATTGAATCCATGTCCTTTAAGCTTTCAATCTCTTCGTTATTGAATACTGCTACAGTAAACGGACTCTTGGGTTTTTCATCTTTATTAGATGCCTTGTCTTTTTTCGCTTCATCGCTCATTCCTTGGAAAGAAATTTCCATATCACTTTCTTCATTGTTGGCAGCGATCATCATCTCGACATATGCCGGATATGTATATCCGCTGATTGGTTCCCTTAGGCTTCCACCATGGGGGCCGATCACTGCAATTTTTTTGCCTTTCTTAATTGGCAAGAGCTTATTGTCGTTTTTAAGAAGTATGATTGATTCCTCTGTTATTTGTTCAACAAGCTCCCACTTTTTATCATTTGCCATAGAAACACTTATCTTCTTTTCATCGACATATGGATTATCGAAAAGACCATACTCAAACTTGCTTTTAAGAACTCTCTTAACCGCTTCGTCTAATCTTTCTAACGAGAGCATCCCTTTCCCTATGTATTCCGGCAAGTGTCTATACGCGTTTCCTATTGGCATTTCAGTATCACAACCGGCTCTGCAAGCCAAAACCCCTGATTCTTGGTACGTTTTGCCTATCTTATGATAGTCAAAAATCTTAAGTATCGCAGCCCCATCCGATACTAATACACCTTCAAATCCCATCGTATCTCGCAAAAGCCCGGTAGCTATTTTTTTATTTGCAGCTACTGGAATGCCGTCAATATCAGAATAGGATGCCATAACAGACCCAAGATCAGCTTCTTTTATTGCCGCTTCAAAAGGAGTTGCAAAAACTTCGTATAGCTCTCTGTCACAAAGCCTAGTAGCTGTCATGTTTAATCCGCCTTGAGTCTCTGAATATCCTAAAAAGTGTTTAGCGGTTGCCAAAACCCCTTGAGTTTTATTCTTTTGCATCCCTTTAATATAGTTGATGCCCATTTGCGTAATCAGATAAGGGTCTTCCCCATAAGTTTCATAGGTTCTGCCCCAACGCGGATCTCTTGATACATCGATTACAGGACTTAATGCCTGTTTAATTCCTACCGCCATTGTTTCTTCTGAAATCACTTCCGCCATTTCCTTAGCCAATTCAGGCTTGAAAGTTGAACCTAAATTGATTTGTGAAGGAAATAATGTTCCTCCTGCGCCAGGATAACCGCAAAGGTTTTCACCTTGTAACATAACAGGTATTCCAAGCCTTGTTTCTTCAACAAAAAATCTCTGTATATCATTGCTGGTTTTAGCAATTGAACTTGCTGATATAAGGCCCAGTGTACTGTATTGTGTTATCCTGCCCAGTCCATCCTTAAATTTAATTTTGGCTTCATTATTAAGTTCTCCGTTTTCAACGAAATTAACTGGCAAGTCGCTGCATAACTGTGCAACTTTTTCTTCTATTGTCATTTTGGAAAGAAGGTCATCAACCCTAACATTGCTTGGTTGGTGCTTGTCTTTGTAAAGTAATCCTTTTGGCATATCAACTCTCCTTATCAATCATTTTTTTTCACATAAGTTCTCGGGCAGATAAGTTTTATTTTGAAATTATATTCTTGAATACCAGCTTGTTTTTCTTCTTGTTAAATAATTCTATAGCTTAAACAGTTGCCTATGGCCTTATAGAGAGCAGTGTATCGTTTGCATTCAGAGTACGTAATTTTCATTATGAAACTATAATAGCACGTCTTTTTAATTTTTTCAATATGAAATAATAAACTTTTACAACTTTATTTTTTTTGTTTTTTTAGACGATTCGTATACGCCCAGCACTATGCTCAGCGCTTTTTTACCTTCCGACCCATTTATGAAAACCGGGCTGTCGTTTATTGTGCTTTCGTAAAACTCTCTAATCTGTTCAAAATGATAATTCCCCCAGTAGTTATGACCTTTAGCGTCATCACTTTTCGAGTCTTGAGAATAGAACCTGTCTCTTTCTCCATCAATGCATACTGTTACATCGAATCCTTTTAAACTGATTGTTCCTTTTTCACCTTTAATCTCGATTTGAACTGGAGCATTATTGGTGTAATAGTTTGTAGCAAACAAACTATATATGCATCCATTTTTAAATTTTATAGCGGCATCGGCAACATCTTCAACTTCTACATTTTTAAGTATTCTGTTTGCGATGTGCCCTTCAATCCATTCAACCTCACTGCCCACTAGATATTGAACTAGATCGATAGAGTGAATAGCTTGGTCTATCAAAACTCCTCCGCCTTCTTCGCTCCAAGTCCCTTTCCAATCGCAATCGTAATATGAAGGTGGTCTCCACCAAGTAAGCAAGGACCAAGCACCTGTTATGTTACCTAATTTCCCTTTATCTATGAGTTCTTTAGCTATCTTTACACCTTCGATATATCTGTTTTGAAAAATCACTCCTAATTTTTTACCCGATTTGTTAGCTGCTCGTATCATCATCTCAGCATCTGGTATATTAATAGCCATAGGTTTTTCGGTTAGAACATTTATCCCTGCATTTAAGCAACTGACAACTTGTTCTTTATGTAAAAAATGTGGCGTACATATATGCACTACATCCAACTCTTGTTCAAAAGTATCTTCAAACAAATCCGAACTTACGCAACCTTCAAAATCTTTAGCAAAATCATCAGCTCGTTCTATAATCTTATCCATAGCAAATGTGACATCAATCGCATCTGAACACTTTTTGAATGCTTCTTTATAAACAACCGATATTCGGCCACATCCAATTATCCCTACTCTTAATTTACTCATTGCTACCTTCCTGTTCTTTAAGATGTACTCTAAGTTTATCAATTTGTTTCAGAGTATTTCTAAATTCATCACTTAAACTTTTTTCTCTAAAATAACTTGCTTATATATACGTAAGCTCTTTTGTAGCGCTCGATATCTTCTTCTCCATCCTCGTATTCCACAACAGCCCATCCATCTTCATCCAACACTTCTTTTAATAGCGGAATCAACGTCTTAAAATCCATGATACCTTCGCCTATTTCAACGAATTCTTTTTCATCATTCAAATCCCTTAGGTGAACGTAATTTATTCTATCCCTGTATTCTTTCACGAGTTCGATTGGGTCATTGCCTGTCTTATATACCCACCCAAGATCGAACCCTAGTTTGAGATTTGGCGCATGATCAGCCAACGCATTAAATATGCGCCTGTCCTTTTCAAATTCCCAGTTGTGGTTGTGATAATTTAATGCAACTCCTATATCAGCGCATTCTTTAGCTATGCTGTCAATGCTTAGCGCCATGCTTTTAAAATCTCTTATTCCTTCCTGATCTATCCCCGAAAACATAATATTTTTATTTGGCATATCTTTTACAAATTCGGCTACTGTCATAATGCGATTTCTCAATATTCTTGTTTTCTCAGCATCGCAAAAATCATTTAGCTCGCCAACAACATGCATCGCAGACATTTGATATTTAAACTTATCCAGTATTTTTATCAAGCCAGCCTTGTCTTCAGTTCCAAAAAAACGTGATCCAATTTCTGATCCTTCAAACCCTGTACTTTTAAGGTCTTTAATCAATCCCTCTGTGTCAGTTTTTATTCTATCCTTAAATAAAACCGCGTGACATCCTATATGCATAAACCTTCCTCCTCGTTTAAATATATTGTTCTATATGTTTTTTTGCCTTAAGTATCCCTGTTTGGACTTTATCCAGGCTTCCTTCCCAAACCGGATCTTCATGTTCGATGCTTATAGTCCCTTCATATCCTATTTCTTCAAGGTTGGCTGCCACTCTTCGCCAATCCACCTCTCCTAAACCAGGCAATCTATGTCTCCACCATTGATGCTCATAAAACTTAGTCTCTTCTGTGATGTTATGAAGAATCCCTATTCTGTTCATATTTGATCTTAATATTTCTGTATCTTTGCCATGAACGTGAAAGATCTTTTGTCCAAACTCTTTAATAGGATCATATGGATCCATCATTTGCCAAATCATGTGAGAAGGATCGTACGCAAGACCAAGCTTGTCGCTGTCTATCCGTTCAAACAATAATTCCCACATATATGGCGATATAGCTATATTCCCCATCATAGGACAGTTCTCAATCGCAAGTTTTACATTGTTTTTTTCAGCAACTTCTAAAAAACTTTTAAAAAGTTCTACTACTGCCTCTAAGCTATTTTCCGGGTTATATCTCATCCCGTAAAAAGCATCAGAAGTAACTCCGGTGCTACAAACCACCTTTTCGATGCCAAGTCTTCCTGCTGCTTCTATTCTTTCAATTAAGTTTTTCTGATGATCTTTAGCTGTTAATTCGTCGGTGTCTAAAAAATTTCTGCAATATATCAAAGTTGTGATATCAATGTTACCTTCTTCTTTTATTTTAAAAAATTTTTCTTCATCCAAGGCGATTGCCGGACCGACCTCCATATCTTTCAATCCATTTGCGATAGCCCAGGAAGCCATATCGTCGATGTCTTTTAAACCTTGCCAACTAAGGCTGTTAGTATGAAATCCTATCCTCATTTTTGCCTCCATTTTAAAGTTTAATAGCATTGCCGGTTTCTGTAGACTCCGCCAAAGTATCTAGTAATTCTTGAATATATAAGCCTCTCTTGAAGTCTCTCTTTGATTTTTGTCCTGACATGACATTGCTAATGAACTCATCATTTTGTTCATGGAACCTTGACTTTACTTTAAACTCTTCAGGTACATCTATGATTTCTGGGCTCTTGTCAAAGGCAAATGATTCGTCTTTGTCTTTAAGAAGCATTTTGATCTTGTTGTCATCGCCAAAGTAAATAAGAATACCGCCTTCTCCTATGATTTCCCAATTATGAGCTGAAAGCCCTACTCGACTTGATAAAAATGTAGATACAGCTCCTTCTTTTAATTTAACTGCAAACGCAGCTGTGTCATCATTGGTAACTGGAGCTTTCCCTTTTCCACCAATTACATTTCTTTCTTTAATACACGTATTTATCAAAGATGTAACTTCAGAAATTTTGCCTTCAGTATCACTTAAGAGATAATCCGTCAGGTCCAACATGTGGGATCCAAAGTCAGCCAGGGCTCCTGTGCCGGAGGTTTCTTTTCTCATTCTCCATTCCAGCATTACATTCTCTTTTCCGGCTATACGTCCTCCACCTAATTGATGATTGCATGCATAAATCTTTCCTATCTTTCCTTCATCGATGATGCTTTTCATATACTTGATTGCAGGAATGCCTCTATAGCAGAACCCTGTCATGTTTACAAGCTCAGGATATTTTTCTGCTGCTTCAACCATCTTTTTAGCCTCAACCGAATCAGTACTGATAGGTTTTTCACACAGCACATGAACTCCGTTTTCAAGCGCTTTTAAAGATAACTCCGCGTGGGTATTATTGGGCGTACATATACTTATTGCATCTACTGATTCCAACAGCTCATCATATGATTCACAGATGATCACGTCTTCAATCTTATTGTCTTTAGCCCATTTTTTTGCTTTTCCTTTAACTTCATCGTATAACGCTACCATCTCTACATTCGGATTGTCCTTATACGCCATCACATGGGGAAGCGCTATTCCTATCGTGTAACCTGTTCCTACAATTCCTACTTTTACTTTTTCCAATTTGAAACTCCTCTCAGCTTTTATTTTATAAATCTTATTGACACGTGTCAATTTCAATGCGTTTAGTCCATAAAAATTATCCCGTAGGAGATTAGTAATTGACACGTGTCAATAAAACTTGTGTTTTATTATCTAAACTGATTCCATCTCTATAATCTTGCATGGAATTTTTGATTGCTCACATATATTTGCATCAGCTAAATTACTTAAAATCATGTGCGATGCTTTTTCTCCAAGCTCTCGCATAGGCAATTCTATCGATGTCATGCTGGGATATAAAAATCTTTCGAAACCGCTGCTCGCCAGCGCCGCAACAGCTATCTCATTTGGAATTTCCATTTTATTTCTATTTGCTTCAGATATCACACATAGCCCTACGTGCGCCCAAGCAGCTATGATGGCTGACTCCTTTTGTCTCTTTATTATATTTCTTATTTTATCGATTGATTTTTCTTCATCGGAATCATAAAATGTAAATATTTTATCGTAAATAGTTAGTCTCGCGCTCCCACTTTCATATACTGCTTTTTTTACTCCCTCAACCCTCTGTTTTTCTTGCTCGGTTTCTGTATCAGGAATTATTAAAGCGATATTTTTGTGTTTTTTATCTATAATATAACGCATCATAAGGTATGCACCCTGAAAATAATCTATATCAACACTATTTATGTCTTCACGGTTCAGGTGATAATCTATAAAAACGTTGGGGATTTTATCTTTCTTTAATAAACTTATTCTAGTTTCTATATCTTCAAGCTTCATCTGTTCCTGATGTGCTATGAATATCAATCCATCAACTTTTTTGCTTTTAAACAGGCGATAATATTCTGGGTATCCGTCTTTATCTTTTTCTTCAGAACAAAACAATATATTGTATCCCGCCTTTGATAAAACAGACTGAATTCCACCTAATATAGGAACAAACCTATGCTCATCTATTTTACGCCTTGATACTACTGCAATTGACATCGCCTTATTTGTTTTTAGAGCTTGAGCTGTATTATCTGGGAAATAACCAAGTTTATTTGCAGCTTTAAGAACCTTATCTCTAGTTTCTTCTTTTAAGCTAACGCTATCAACATTATTTAAAACATACGAAACTGTTGTTCTAGAAACTCCCGCTTCTTTTGCCACATCGACGCTGGTTACACGACTCTTCATGATTTACCCCATTCATAATTATTTCATGGTGTTATTGTAAACCATTAACTGACACGTGTCAATCTTTTATTTATATTTCCACAAAAAGCTCTTACCATAAAGATAAGAGCTCTTCCTAGTTCTGCCTGATAACAGCCACAAAATCCGGTATCACTTTAAATCTCAAATTTTCTCCTATATCCACTACTTTCTCAGGGTGTATGTGTACCAGAAGATCCTTGCATTCTCCACTTGGAGTTTCTACGATGATCACCGCATCTATCGCATCTCCTGAGTAAGTGAATTCTTTAAGCTTCCCTTCAATTTCTCCCGAGTCGTCAAGCTCCAAGCTATCCGGTCTGATAGAGATAAACGCATATTCTCCAGGACTTAAGTCGTGGGTATGGCTACATGGCATTACTCCGAAAGCAGTTCTTACAGATGCTTTATCATCATTGATTGTTCCTGCAAGAATATTAGTCTGTCCAACAAATGTTGCCACAAATCTGTTTTCAGGATATTGATAGATCTCTCTAGGAGTGCCAATCTGTTGTATCTCTCCTTCTTTCATTACTACTACTTTGTCACTTATCGCAAGGGCATCCTTTTGATCATGGGATACAAATATGGCGGTTGTACCGCTGTCCTTGATTATTCTCTTAATTTCAACCCGCATCTGAACCCTAAGGTCAGCATCCAAGTTGCTGAATGGTTCGTCAAGCAGGACCACTACCGGTCTTCTCGCCAAAGCTCTCGCAAGGGCAACCCTTTGCTGTTGTCCCCCTGATAACTCATGGGGCCGTCTATTCTCATATCCAGAAAGATTGACAAGCTTCAATACTTCAGCAATTCTGGCATTTTTATCTTTCTCTTTGTAGCCAAAAGCAACATTATCGAATACATTCAAATGAGGAAATAGCGCATAATCCTGAAAAACCATCCCTACTCCTCTTTTTTCAGGTGGTACCCAGGCGCTTTGATCGCTGACCACCTTGCCTCCGATTTTCATTTCCCCTTTGTCAGCTCTTTCAAAGCCTGCTATAAGGCGCAATGTAGTCGTCTTTCCACAGCCACTTGGACCAAGAAGGGTGAGTATCGTTCCTTTATCTACAGATATGTTAATATCCTTTAATGCAGGTTCCTTTGCACCAAAATATGTTTTGCCTATATTATTTAATTCTATATCTATCATATGACACCGTCCTAATATTTGCTTACCATGTACTTCAATGGGATTATTGAAACCAATATGATCAAAAGTGCTGCAGGTGCAGCTAAATGATACACTGCTTCACTTGCCTCAAAGTATACCCTGATCGCCAAAGTGTCAAACCCTGGTGGTCTCAGCATCAAAGTTACAGGTAGCTCTTTGATGGAGTTTACAAAAACCAGCGCACCTCCGGCAAATACTCCTGGGAGCATATTGGGTAATATGACTTTAAATATGACGCCCCAGGACGAATATCCCAGGCTCCTCGCCGCTTCGTCTATTTTGGGAGATATCTGGTTTAGGGAAGACTCCCCGGATTGCATTGCCTGGGGTAAAAACCTCACCACGAAAGCTATGGCAACCACATAAAATGTGCCGTATAATGCCGGTATATGATTGTTGAATATGAACACGAATCCAAGCGCTACGATTACCCCTGGCAGAGCATATCCTGCGTAAGCCAATCTGTCTATGAAGCTAGTAAGATAAGCGGGATATCTGCTTTTTAAATAAATTATCGGGATGGAAAAAGCCATGCATAAAAAGGCAGCAAGTCCCGAAACCTTAAGGCTATTCAATGCAAATCCTATAAATCTCATATCAAGCGCCCCTGTCACCAATCCAATCCGTGACCAGTATATCAAAACGGATATGGGAAGCACTACAGAAATAAAAAATACCAACGATACATAAAAGAGAGCAAGTGGTTTAAGCTTGCCCAATGGTATTGTATCCGGCTTTTTATAGGAGCTTCCTGTTTGATAGTACCTATTTTTCCTTCTGCTCCAAGATTCGAATCTCAACAGAATTACTGTCATTAAAATCAACACGAGGCTCAAAACCGCAGCTGATGCGGTATCAAATCCAGCACGTTGAAAGTATATCGCAGCAGTGAAAGTTACGTACCTTAGCATTGAAACAGCGCCAAAGTCAGACATGACGTAAAGCGCTACCAATATAGCCCCCGCTCCGATAGCCGGACGCATCAACGGAAGGTTTACCTTCCAAAAAGTTTCCCAGGCACTCATTCCAAGTGAGTAGGCTGCTTCTTCGTAGCTTCGGTTCATTTTTTTTAGTGCAGCCCTTACCAGAAGATATACGTAGGGATATGTGAACATGGATAGTACAAAAAATGTCCCACCGAATGTATAAATGTCAAATGGGTAATCTCCTATCCACAAATCTCTGAGCCAGCCACTTCTGCCAAATACTATGATATAGGTAACTGCCCCTACATACGGTGGAATAACCAAAGGCACCACTAGTAGCCACTGCCATATTTTTTTCCCCGGTATATCCGTTCTTGTAAGAATCCAAGCCAAGGATACTCCTAGAAAAATTGCCATGAATGTGACAGCCGCAGCCAAAGATACCGTGTTCCACAGAAGCTGAGGGATCCTATCATCTAGAAGCCGCATCCATCTTTCCCCACCTGCTGTTATAGACCTTGCTGCTACGTAAAGTACAGGTATTGCCATAACAAAGGCTACAAAAAGTCCCAGCAGGAGAAGAATAAGACTTGGGGGATTGCTTCTCCACATCCCATACCATTTCTGTTTTAATTTCTTCATCCTGCTGCTCCTTCACATAAATATTTGTCGCGTTATTTTAAATCCAAGTCCAATCCCGATTCTTCTATCAACGTTCTGGTATCTTGAAAATAGTTCCCAAGCTCTTTGACAGGCATGTCCTGGACTTTCAAGTCTTTAAACTCAATAATAAACGGTTCGACTTCAGTCGGGTATTCCGCTCCGAATTGTGAATTAATCAATAGCTCCAATGATTCCCCTACAAAAGCAACTTGGTTTTCCGGAAGCAAAATCCACTCTAGGAAAGCCGATGCGTTATCGGAATTAGGTCCGCCTTTGACAAGTCCAACGCCTGCAGCATTTGCCACTGCGCCCATTTGCCCTTCTTCCTGATCCAAATATATGAAACCTACATTATTATTTTCAGGTTCTAAGAGCTGTTGGTGGAAGTAGTAATTATTGACTAGACCAAATGTATGCTCTCCTGCTCCTACTGCCCTTCTGATGTCTCCGTGTCCTTCATATATCCCTGCAGAGTTTTCTCTGACGGCAGTTATCCACTCAGCTGTTTTTTCGTCCCCCCACTCATATCTAAGTGCAGATACGTGTCCTATCATTCCACCATTTCCACCTCTGGTTATCGCATAACCGTTTGGCACTTCAGACCATTTTGGATCAAAAAGATCTTCTATGCTTTTTGGCATTTCATCTTCGCTGATCAAGTCCTTGTTGTAAATAAATCCTCTAGCTCTTGCCGAGATAGCAAAATACGAATTATTATCTGCTCTGAATTCTTCAGGTATAGAGTCAATTCCTTGGATGTCGCTACCCTCTAGGTAACCTTCCATATCTAAGTACCCTAGAGCTCCCAGATCATTTGATATAAATATATCCGCTCTCGGGTTGTTCCCTTCCTCAATAATCTGAAGCGGGTTTGCCCCGTGAAGAGCTACAACTTCAATCCCTGTATCCTCAGTGAATTTGTTCAATAATTCTTCAACAAACTTTTCATTCCTTCCGGAATATACCACCAATTCATTTGACGACGAGTCCGAATTTTGACCATCGGAACTGCATCCTGTAAATAGCACAATTGTTAAAAGAGTAATAACCAAACCAACCAATAATGATTTTTTCACTTTCCTGCCTCCTAAGATGTTTTGTATTTGTTGAAGATGTATCTTCAATTTTATTTAATTGATAATGAGTATCAATCTCACACGCTTGATTATACATGGCACAAAACCCTTTGTCAATACAGATACATGATTATTTATATCTTTTTTATATGTTATTCTCTTCTTCCTAATTAAAAAACGCAGGTTCCCCTGCGCATATAGTCATTCCACTATAAATTGCCCCATCATTCCTCTATCCTCGTGTTCTAGTATGTGGCAATGATACATGAAAAGCCCTTCTTTTTTAAACATTACTTTAATCACGACCTCTTCACCCACATCCACATAAACCGTATCTTTATGACCCGACTCTTCAGGTGTCGGCTTTTCGCCATTTCTAGACACTACTTGGAACTGGGTCCCATGAACATGAAATGGATGTCCTGTAGCCATCATTCCCCCTACATTTCTTACTATCCAGTATTCAGTGGCATTTAAATCTACCCTTTCATCTATTCTGTTCATATCATAGTATTTCCCATTGATCGTACCGCTTATCCCCATGCTTTGCAGCTCAAATATCCTTGTATTTGAAGCTTCATCAGCAGCAATATCAGCAACTTCTGCTAGTTCTTCTGGAATATCTGGAGATTTCTCAAGTTCTCCATCTATTACAAGCTCTAAAATCAAATCATCGTTTGATACTAACTTTACTGACTTATCATTAAATTCAGAAAAATCCACAACTATTTCTGCCCTCTCTCCAGGCGATAAGAATATTGCTTCTTTTTTTAGAGGTTTTTCTAAAAAACCTCCGTCTGAGGCAATCATCAAAAACTCAGCCCTGTTGCTCAACCTGAAGCTGAAATTCTGTGAATTAGATCCATTTAATAGCCGGAACCTTACTTTTTCTCGTTTTACGATAAAATATGGGTCCAATGTTCCGTTAACTAAAATTTTGTCTCCTTTGTCGACCCCCATCATGGATACCCTGTAATCGAAGCTTCCGTCAATATTAAAGTTTCTGTCTTGAACAACCAGCGGTATGTCATCAATTCCATAATCTTTCGGTATGCTCATAGTGTCCGTAAATTCATCATCAATGTAAATCAGTCCAGCCAACCCGTAATAAACCTGGTTCGCAACCGTACCGGCAAAGTGTGGATGATACCACAAAGTCGAAGCAGGCTGTTCTACTTTAAATTTTGCATTCCATGTTTCTCCAGAAGCTATCCCCTGCATCGGACCTCCGTCATTTTCACCATCTACCACTAATCCATGCCAGTGGATAGTGGTCCATTCATTTAGATTGTTTTCAACCACGATGCTAACATCCTGCCCTTTCACGAGACGAATCACAGGCCCTAAATATGAACCATTATAGCCCAAGGTGGGGGTTAACCTCCCCTTTGTGAACTCTGTTTGAGAAATACCAGCCTCCAACTTAAATTCTGCAATTCCAGGGTCTGCATTTAAATCATCCAGTATCTCCGGTATCTTAAGCTTATTTTTCCCTTCAAGGTCTACATCGCTTCCTCCGAAAAACGTATAATAAGCTGTCAACACAAAACCAACGGCAGCCACCACTATGATTAAGCTTAGAAATTTGTTTAGTTTCTCTTTCATGTTTTTCATATCACACCTCGTATTTTCAATCAGCAACTTAAATACAATTCACTTTTATTGCGGTTGTTGTTCAAACTTCACCCCATGCTTAATATTACTTTCCAAACAGAACCAGGTATATATCCATATCGTTTTTTTCTAAAAATTCTTCTATTGCTTTTGAAGCCACTGATATGGCATTCTCCTTTGGGTATCCGAAAATCCCCGATGAAATCAAGGGAAATGCAATAGACTTTATTCCATGCTCTTTTGCCAGCTCCAATGAGCTTTTATATGCAGATTTAAGCTTGAGTTCTTCGCTGTCGCTTCCACCTCTCCAAATCGGACCCACCGTGTGGATTATATATCTGGCTTTTAAGTTAAAACCTTCCGTTATAACCGCCTTGCCCACAGGACATTGTCCAATTTCATCACAAGCTCTTTGAAGCTTGTCTGCCCCTGCGGCTTTAAATATGGCTCCGCATACTCCTCCCCCCATCTGAAGCTCTGTATTTGCAGCATTGACTATGGCTTCTGTATCCAATTTGGTTATATCGTTATTGATAATTTGAAATGACATGGCTACCTCCTTATTGCTTTTTCTTTTATTAATACCCTTAATAATAACTATCATTAATTTTTCTTTAGTAAACTCGATTCATAGTGACTAATATTTATTTCAGGATAAAAGCAAATGGCCACCCTAGGGTGGCCACTCAGTCAAACTGATAAAAAAGTCCTAATCAATCATAAGACTTTTTCATCAGTTTGCGGCAGCTAGCAAGCTGCCATTTTTTCATTCTGCTTATCTCGCTGATAAGACCTTATGTAAAAATTCTTTTGTTCTAGAATTTTTGGGATTCGTAAACATTTCTTCAGGCGGAGCTTCTTCCATTATTATTCCTTCATCCATAAAAAGCACTCGATCTGCCGCATCTCTTGCAAAACCCATTTCATGAGTTACCACAACCATGGTCATACCCATAGCTGCTAGTTCTTTCATTACTGACAGTACTTCTCCTACCATTTCAGGGTCTAGTGCGGAGGTAGGTTCATCAAACAACATTATATCCGGTTCCATAGCTAAGGCTCTAGCTATGGCTACCCGCTGTTGCTGTCCGCCTGAGAGCTGCCTTGGCATAGCATTGGCCTTTTCAGACAATCCTACCCTTTTCAGAAGCTCCAAAGCCTTTTTTTCCGCTTCTTCTTTAGTTTTAAGCTTGAGTTCCAGCGGTGCCATCATTATGTTAGCTTTTACGCTAAGATGGGGAAATAGGTTGAATTGTTGAAATACCATCCCTATGTGCATCCTGATTTTGTTTATATTAGCATCCGCTGCAGTAATCATTTCACCATCAACTGATATCTTGCCATCGGTTGCCTCTTCCAGCCTATTTATACATCTTAGAAGTGTTGACTTACCGGAACCACTCGGACCAATCACACACACAACTTCACCTTTGCTAATTTCTACGTTTATCCCCTTTAAGACTTCAAGATCTCCAAAATATTTGTGTAAATTTTCGACCTTTATTTGCGTCGTCATATCTGCACCTTCCTCTCTACTATCTTAGCAAAATAGGTCAGTGCCGTTATGACAACTAGGTAAAATAGTGCGACCCAAGTGTATGTAGCAAATGCTTCCATGGATCTTCCTACATATATCTTTGCTTGATAAACAATATCGGCAAAGCCGATAACGGAGATAATCGAGGAATCCTTCAATGTTATAATGAACTGATTTACCAGGGAAGGAAGACAAATCCTAAAAGCCTGTGGAAGTATTACCTTTCTCATAGCTTGCCAATGTGACAGGCCAAGGCTCCTTGCCGCCTCCATCTGACCTGTATTTACTGCCATTATCGCTCCTCTGAAGATTTCAGACATGTACGCTCCTGCATTTAGAGTTAGAGTTAACAACCCTGCAGAAAATGGTGTAAATCTAACGTTGTAGCCTAAAAACTGCAACAACTGAGGTAGCGCGAAATAGAAGTAAAACACTTGAACGATCATAGGAGTTCCTCTGATCAAACCTACGTAACCCTTTGACAAGTACTTTAAAGGTGTTTTGGACATTCCCAAAAGCGCTGTGATCAAGCCTACAAATAATGCAATTATCAAGGCAAGTACAGTCACCTGAACTGTCATTGACATTCCTCTAAATAACAAAGGATACGACTCGCTAAAAACTTTGCCTAAATTCATAAAAACAACCTCTTATTCTACTGAAATATATTTGTCTAAAATTTCTTGGTATTTACCACTTTCGATGATGTTTTCCAGACCTGCATTAAACATTTCCAAAAGCTCTGTATTTTTATCTTTCATAACTGCAAATCCATAGGAAGAGCCTTTTTCCATCTCTGTGACTATTTTTAATCCATTTCCTTTTGATATACCATATCCCATTACAGGATAATCTTCAAAACACGCTACGGAATTTCCGGTGACCACATCTTCATACATGAACGGAGACTCGTCGAAGTAAACTAATTCGAAGCCATATGTTTCTGCTATAGACTCGGCGAAACTCGCTCCTTCTGTCCCAACTTTTACAGCTACCTTTTTCCCATTAAGATCATCATATGATTTGATTTCATCGTTAGATGCGCTGACAGCCATTACAACTCCAGAATCGTAGTAAGCTTCTGAAAAATCATACTTAAGTTTTCTTTCGTCAGTTATGCTCATTCCTGCAATAACCCCATCAGCTTGATTTGACTCAAGTGCTGCTACAGCTGCGCTAAAGCCCAGAGGATTAAGTTCGTACTCAAATCCTTGATCTTCGGCAATAGCGGCTAAGATGTCAATGTCGATACCAACATAATTTCCACTTTCATCTTGAAACTCGAATGGCGCAAATGTGGTATCAGTAGCTATCTTGTATACCTTGTCGCCATCACCCGAAGAAGAACAGCCTGTGAAAACAGCCAAAGAAACCATCAATGCCGTAAACAATACTAATACTTTTTTCATTTTATTTCCCCCTAAAATAATTATTCATACCATCTCATTATACATTAACAAATCGTAAATATGAATATTAAAAAAAATTGAAAACCATAAATTTACTTTAAATTTATCTTTTGCCGATTTCTTTTATAGTTAATATCTTGCCCTTTATGGTCTTGTTTTTTAGACCATTGTATACCTGTCTTCCTTTGCCTTCAAAAACCTCAACGTAAGTACAGGTATCCTGTATATCAATTATTCCTATGTCTTCAGCCTCGATACCCTCTATGTTGCTTATCGCCCCCAAGATGTCTGCCGGCCTGATTTTTTTCTTTTTCCCTGCGTTGATCCTGATACGAGTAATATCCCTGTGGATTTCTTCTCCCTTGCTCGTTTTAGGCTTAAGCCTTACATTTTTTCTTGCCGCCTCATCCTTAGACTTATATAAGAAATCCTTTGCTTCTTTTTTAGGAATTCGGTATCCCAGATATTCTTCTACATATTCTAGTCTATGGCTTTCCTTTGGAGATAGCAGCGTTATTGCAGTGCCTTTTTTATTTATCCTGCCGGTCCTACCTATTCTATGGATATAATTCTCACGTTCATAAGGCATCTCAAAATTTATGACATGTGTGACATCCTCTACATCTATCCCTCTTGCCGCAACATCCGTTGCAACAAGGTAGTGCAGCTCGCCCTTTTTAAATTTATTTATAGTCTGAGTTCGTTCTCTCTGAGTCATTCCTCCATGCAGGCTGCCACATGAATATCTTTTTCTTAACATATATTTGGTTAGCTTATCAGCTCTATCCCTGGTATTACAAAATAAAATACAGCTTCCCGGCAGCTCCGCAGCAAGCACTTTGTTTAATATCTCCTCTTTATCGGCATCTTCAACCAAAATGTGATACTGATTAATTTTATCTTCAGTAGGAACAACGGCTTTTATTTCTATTCTAGCGCTGTCTCTTAAGTATTTGCTGCATATCTCTTCGATCCTATCAGGAATCGTAGCTGAAAAAAGTAACGTGCATCTTTTTTGCGGCAACATGTTTATTATACTCTCCACTTGATCTATAAAGCCCATG
The DNA here is from genome assembly GCF_900128885.1 of Alkalibacter saccharofermentans DSM 14828. NCBI lineage: Bacteria > Bacillati > Bacillota > Clostridia > Eubacteriales > Eubacteriaceae > Alkalibacter > Alkalibacter saccharofermentans. The sequence goes on along the minus strand of NZ_FQTU01000003.1, from coordinate 42,650 downwards.
CTTAACATCTCGTCAGCTTCATCGATTACAAGGTACTTTATTCCATCTAGGACAAGATTGCCCCTGTCTATATGATCCTTTGTCCTTCCCGGAGTACCAACGACCACATGAACCCTTTGCTTTAGCTCCCGTTCTTGAAGGTGAACCGGATGCCTTCCATAAAGAGCTGCAGCTCGTACTTTTTTGAACTTGCCTATATGCCCAATATCTTCTTTGATCTGAAGGGCCAATTCTCTCGTGGGCGTCAGTATCAGCGCCTGTGGTTTATTCTCCTCGATCTCAACTTTTTCGCATATCGGTATGCCGAAAGCTGCTGTTTTCCCACTTCCGGTCTGAGATTTTACAATAAGATCTTTGTCTTCCATAATAAACGGTATTACCTTTTCCTGAACTTCCATGGGGCTTTCGTACCCCAACATCCTTAAAGCTCTGCGAATATCAGGCCCGACGCTTAGATCTTTAAAACTTTTTTTATCCATTTTATTACACCTCGATTTTTTTATCACACCACATTATATACTAACTACCATAAAATGAGTAGGATTAATTTTTATTAAAAGTCTGTAGAACCCACAACTAAAAAAAGCCGGAAAATCCGGCTTGTTGCTTAGTATCAATCGTATATCCTAATCGTAACGGTTCGTCTTCCGAATATTAGCGCTTCTCTTCTGCTGTTAAAGGCAACATCTATTTTGTTTCCTTTGATTGCGCCCCCTCTATCCGCCGCTATTCCGTATCCGTAGCCTGGAACATAAATTTTTGTTCCAAAGGGAATTACCCTTGTGTCCACTGCTATAATACCCCTTTGCAGGGTTCTTCCCGTAGCAGTCCTGGTTCCAACTCCCGGATCCTGAGAGCTGTAAGCGGTAGCCGTAACAGTCAACGTCCTGTATGAACCGCTGCCTGACATGCCTCTGCTTGCAATGACTCTTGTTCCTACATTTACGATTTCATCTACAGGCTTTTTGACTACTTTAGTTTCGAGGGTGTTTCTGTTAACCTCTACGCCATCTTCATAGGTTACTTCAACGGTATTTAAGTTCAGGCCTTTTTTACCGGATTGAACAACTTTTGTCTTTCCCACTTCCATAGAGGAATTGCTCCGTCTAATGGTCTTGTACGAAACGCTTTCTTCTTCTTCGATGATTTCTTTTGTAACTCTGGTAACTACGATCTTCATGTCGTTATGCACCTTTTCAGTAAAGTCGTAATTTACCTTGTCCTCTTCTTTTAAACTCACATTTGCTTCTACCAAAACCTCACCGACGTTTTTTGCCGTTGTAGCAAGCTCATAAGTCTGTCCGTCAACATTTACCGTGCAATCAAGTGCCCTAGTTATCTTTATAGTCATTCCTTCTTCGAGTGCCTTATCAAGTGGTGCAGAAACGTGGTCATTGTCTCCTAATTTCAAGCCGGCTTCTTCAATTGCCTTTTCCACATTTTCAGCTGGTGTTAAAAGATCAATTGCTCTGTCGTCCACCTCTATTGAAACATTTACCGCCCTGTGAATTTGGACTGTCATCTGATCCTCGATTGGCGACTCAAGTCCAGGATATATCCCGTCCTGGGATATATAGTCGATTTCATTTTCGGCAAGAACCTCTCTTACAGTGTCCTTACGAGTCCTTGCCTCAATTTCAACTCCGTCATCGATTATCAATACCTGATTAAATGACATCGTATAACCGACTCCAGTGATGGACAATACCATGATAGCCAAGATTATCAGTACCCTTTTAATGTCGACTTGGTTGGATCCATCCTTTTTAAAAAACTTTTTCATTCAAACTGCCTCCTTGTATCTATAAGCTTTTTTATGTCTTTATACTTATAGTTCCGTCACAGTTGTAACATTATTGTAACACTTCCGTAAATATTTTTCAAGTTTAACCTGTATAGCCTTATGGCCGAGGGCTTTGAGATTAAAAAAAGCCCCCTTTGAGGAGGCAATATTGCAAACAAAAAGAGAGGACAGAAGTCCTCTCAGTCATTAAAACCTAGCATTACATAAGCTTCGCCATTCCATCTATATCCATCTTCCGCTTCATATCTATCTAGGTGATTTATAACCACCTTCATCTTCAAGCTGTTGTTTTCAACTTCGAAGGTTGCTTCTTCTGTGGATATTTCCACACTTCCAGTCTGAATATCCCCTAAACTATCTACTATCTGACTAATTAATAGCGTAAGTTCTTCATTCCCTTGATACTCAATGTAAAATCTGCCATCACCTTCCTCATCAGATGCGAAGGCAATGGTATACACTTGTTGCCCTAATGCAAAATCTATTTCATAAGGCTCGGTCCCTCTAGCTTTGATATCTTCAAAATAAATAACTGTCATTGCCTGATATCCTGACACATCGAGTGCTTCTGTCTTATTTCTGACTATTGAAGCATACTCTCCTCGACCATCAATTTCATACTCTTTAAACCCAAAAATTTTTTCAAAATCTGTATAATACACAAAGCTGTCAGGTAGCCACTCAACGTCTTCTATGTAATTCATTCTGTAGATATACGATGTAGTATTGATGATTATCTTTTTTTCTTGATTGTCAATATCTGATCTGGGAATTATCTCTTCGTCAATCAGCATGTCATTTCTGGTCAGCACGTTAATCAGTGTATTTATCTGATTTCTCTTGCTAACGCTAAAGGCATCTATTGGAGGCACGGTTGAGATTACAGACAAGCATATTAGCACAATAGCTACAATTCCGTATTTCCCGGGTTTTAAAAAGCTGTAAACCACACCGGCGACTATGGCAAAAACACCATACATGATTACGTAGTATCTGCTGTGGGTAATTCCCACATCTCCAATCTTCATGACCGAAGCAATAACTTGAAACAATACAATTGGTATCAGTACCTTTGGAAATATTTTTTTAAAAAGGTTGGCAAACCTGTTATCAAGGTTGGCGGCCAATGTCAAAATTATTATGGTCACTATGGAGTAAGAAACAAGCATAGGCTCTAGCAAATTTTCTTCCCAGAATCGTCCTCCTATATTTAATGCAATATACGAAATCAAAATCACAGTAAATACTGAAGCAAGGGGAATTATGATGTTTGATATCAATACTTCCAAAAACCTGCTGCTGCTTACCGCCCTTTCTATTTTTTCCTCACCAGCTACATTGTAGTCTGGTATAAGGGATAAAAAGTATAATGATGCGAAAAGCGTAAAAACAATATTTGCCGAGTGTGCGTATAGCTCTCCTGCCACATTGAATAGCAACAGATCTACAGCACCTAATATTAAGCTAATTCCTCCAAATAATACCCCGGAAAAAAAAACGGAGACAAAAAAGCCCTTGAATGCCGCCATGAATGATTGAGTAAAATCCACTTTTGATTTTATTGAAGGAATCCAAATAAATGCAATCAACAGTGCAAACACCAATGCAACAGTTCTTACTAGGATGTCGACCCCTATTTCAGGGGAGCTGTTCACTATAAAGAAATACCCTGTAGTAAGCAAACCAGCCGCTCCAAAAAGAATCAACCTTTTCTTCATGTCCTTAAAAAACCTTTCATAGCCAACTTGTGCCACGGTAGCTAAGAAAGCTCCTACTAAAAACACTACGAACAGCTTATTGTACATTATATTGGGGTAGCCTGCGTTTTCTATTGCCAGAGCATTTACGACTGCTGCTGCCAACAGAAAGGCTGTTGTTAAAGGATAGCGGGCAATTGCGTCTAAGAGCCCTTTAAGACTGTGCTGAAGCTTGTCAAGAAGTTTCATTTGTACCACCCTTTCTATGTTCTAAGTATATAATACCCATTTTAAAATAACGTCAAGCCATGTCGAAATATTAACATTCAGCTGAATAAAACCAATATTATATGGGTTAAACACTATTTTTGGATGGATTTTTCGTACTTGTCGATGTAATCTTCCGCAGAGATCTTCCTGAATAGCTCTTCAACAAGTTCATAGGGAATCTTGTTTGGGTTTTTAAAACGTATACAGCTTTTACCCATGTCCAGTTTTGTATTCACTCTACTAGAATACTCTCCAACGAACCAATCCAAAATTTCTGGATACATATAGACACCCATGTGGTAGAGTGAAATATGATTTTTTTGGGCAGCAAGTCCAGCAAACGGTAGTGGCTCGTCCGGATTCACCTTGTAACCCTTTGGGTAAACCCTCTTTGGAACCACATAGCCTATCATTCCGTAAGACATGACTTCCTCGAAATCTTCAGGCAGGTTTTCCAGAATTGCTTTTCTAAGTTTTTTTAAAGCATCCTTTTGGTTATCCGCTACGGCTTCAACATACTCATCCGGTGTAATCGCATCTGAATACATATCCTCACCTCCACATTATTTGCCTAATAATTTTTCAATCTCTTTACCGAGTTTTATCGGAACAGTCGTAGGGGAATATCTCTTATAGACCTCACCTTCTCTGTCTATGAGGAATTTTGCAAAATTCCATTTAATTTCTTTGCCTAAAAGAGAACTTTTTTCATCTTTCAAATACTTATACAGAGGATGAGCATTTTCGCCGTTTACTTCTATTTTTTCAAACATGGTAAAAGTCACTCCGTAATTAATCTGGCAAAATTCCTGTATCTCTTCATTGCTGCCAGACTCCTGATTTGCAAACTGATTGCACGGAAAACCAAGTATCTCGAATCCCTCATTTTTATATTTTTGATACAATTCCTCCAGTTCCTCAAATTGTGGAGTCAGTCCGCATTTACTGGCTGTGTTAACCACTAAAACTACTTTTCCCTTGTATTCTTCCATGGGGATTTCTCTGCCATCCATGGCTGTTGCATTAAAGTCATAAAAACCCATGTAAATTCTCCTTCCATATTAGTCCTGCGTTAGTTTATACCCTTAAATCTTATAAAACAACACTCTAATATAGATATTCAAATGGATGTTTTTGCTTATCCTGCAATCTGCACGAATCTTTTCAACAGCATCTCTCCATGGGACTCACCATTTTCATTTTCATTTTCATTAAATTCAGGGTGGAATTGCACTCCCCAAACATTGTCTCTGTATGCTACCGCATGATTTTTTTCAAAGCCGTTGCCTGCCAGCACTTTCGCATTTGCAGGCAGTTTTGTAACAGTTTGTTCATGAAATGCATACGCTTTAAAGGATTTAGGCATAGATCCAAGCAATGGATCCAAAGAGGCGGCCCCCCTCAGCTTGATGTCCACTTTTCCGGATTCCTTTCCCAGCTTGTGATAACCGACTTCTCCACCGAAAGTATCGGCTAAAAGCTGATGTCCATAGCAAATCCCTAGTATAGGTATGTTTTTATGGGAAATCTCCTTGATAAAATCTGAAGTTTCCACGCTCCATGGTTCCCTGTCCGTAACCATGGATGGGGAGCCCGTGACGATAACTGAACTAACGTTATCCGGAAGATACGGTCTGTGACCCTTGTATACAGGCAGCACAGCAACTTTCTCCCTATTTAGGCCGGCTTTTTTTATAATCCGTTCGTCGTGATCTCCGTATACTTTTTTTATCGATTCACCTGAAGCTCCAGTTTTTATGATTAGCAGTTTCCCCATATCAATACCTCATGTTTTATATTTTTTATTTGTTGTTAATCGCTTTATTCAAAGCTTGATCCAAATCATAGATCAAGTCCTCCACGTCCTCTATTCCCACGGATAATCTTATCTGATCCGGCGTCACTCCTGCCGATATCTGTTCTTCTTCAGAAAGCTGAGCGTGTGTCGTGCTGGCAGGATGTATGACCAGTGACTTGGCATCTGCCACATTTGCCAGCAAAGAAAATATTTCAAGACTGTCGATGAATTTCTTTCCCGATTCAACTCCGCCTTTAATTCCAAATGTAAAGATCGAGCCTGTGCCTTTCGGGAAATACTTTTGGGCGAGCTCGTAGTATTTGCTATCCTCCAAGCTTGGATAATTCACCCAGGCTACTGCAGGATGGTCATTTAAAAATTCTATTATTTTTTTTGTGTTAGACACGTGCCTCTCAACTCTTAAAGACAAAGTTTCGAGTCCTTGAAGCAGTTGAAATGAATTAAACGGGCTAATAGCAGCGCCTGTATCTCTTAAAAGCTGTACCCTTGCTTTTATTATATATGCCAATGGACCAAGTGCCTCTACATATTTCACTCCATTATAGCTTGGGTCCGGCTCAGTCAGGCCCGGGAATTTTCCACTGCTTTCCCAATTGAAATTTCCTGAATCAACTATGACTCCTCCTATGGTAGTTCCGTGACCTCCGATGAATTTAGTAGCTGAGTGCACTACTATGTCCGCACCAAATTCAAATGGCCTTATAAGATAGGGTGTCCCAAATGTATTGTCAACTATAAGTGGTATATTATGAGCGTGAGCGATCTTTGCCACAGCTTCAATATCTATAAGGTTGATTCCAGGATTTCCTATTGACTCTATGAAGACTGCCTTTGTTTTTTCACTTATTGCTCTATTAAAATTTTCCGGATCGTCCGGGTCTACAAAAACCGTTTTAACTCCAAGCTTTGGCAATGTATAGGACAGCAGATTATATGTTCCGCCGTAAAGGGTGCTCGCCGCTACGATTTCATCCCCTGACTGAACAATGTTTAATATTGCGTATGTTATAGCTGCCGATCCCGAAGCTACCGCAAGAGCGCCGACACCACCCTCAAGAGCTGCTATTCTTTTTTCAAACACATCGCTTGTAGGATTCATGATCCGAGTATAAATATTTCCGAATTCCTTTAGGCCAAACAAGTTTGCTGCATGTTCTGCATCTTTAAAGACATAAGAAGTAGTTTGATAGATTGGTACCGCTCTAGATCCTGTCGTTGGGTCAGGTTCTTGACCTGCATGTACCTGTAGTGTGTCAAAACTCAATTTTCTCTCGCTCATGTAAATTCTCCTTTTAATTTTTATTTATTAGTTTTCTTATATGTTTAATGTATTTTAACTCTTTTTTGTCTTCATGTCAAGTCTTGCAATATAAAAACACCCTTTTTCAGGGTGTTTTTATAAATTTACCAATATTCCTAACTAATAGCTATAAGCGATTGTCATTTATGAATCGATAAACCCCGTCTTCATCATTGCTGAAAGTTATTTTATCCGCAACCTTCTTGACCTCATCCAGAGCATTACCCATCGCTACTCCAAGGCCTGCGCTTTCCAGCATGTCGATATCGTTGTAATTGTCCCCAAAAGCTATGGTTTCTTCCATTGATGTTTTGTACTTTTCGCATAGCGACTTCATTGCAGAAGACTTGGATGCATTCACAGACATTATTTCAAGGTATGTAGACTTTGATTTATACACTTTGATGCCAGTGAAATGATCGATCAGCGCTTTCTCCATATCCCTTATATCATATTGATTACCCATGCATAAAAGCTTATGGACCTTTATATCTCCCAGGATTGAAAAAGATTCCACCTGTTTTGATTTAACTTCCGTGATATTCTCTTCTTCAATAATCCAAGGATTCTTACTGTCCTCAGTGAACCATATATCCTCCGAGTAGAGGCTGACGCAAACACCAGGAAAAAAATTGCGTATGTAATGTGAAATTTCCAAAGCCTGTTGTAACTTTATAAAACGCTCGGATATCGTCGAACCCTCTTCATCCAACACTAAAGCTCCACTGTAAGCCACTATGGGGGAGTTTATCTCCAGCTCTTTAATAACTGTTCTTATACCGTTAGGCATTCTGGCAGAAACTAATATAAATGGTATTTTCATTCTTCCCAACTTTTTGACAACGTCTTTTGTCTTTTTGGATACTTTGTGATTTGAATCTAGAATAGTTCCGTCAATATCGCTAAAAATCATTTTATATTTGTCCATGTCTCCTCCACATATTGCAAAATATTTTCATATGCCTTTTTTTGCTCTTTCCAGTTCTGCAAGGTCAACTTTCTTCATTTTTAGAAACGCTTCAGTAACTCTTGCAACTTCATCCTTAGATCCCATATAAAACACCTCATCCATGCTTTCGGGTATTATTTGCCACGAAAGTCCGTATTTGTCCTTAATCCAACCGCACTGTTCAGCTTCCGGCACTGCCGAGAGCTTCTCCCAATAATAATCTATTTCATTTTGATCTTTGCACATAACTATAAGGGAAAGCGCTTCGTTGAAAGTAAAATCAGCTTCCATGGCATTATCCATGGCTACCAGCTCAGTTTGCAATAGCTCATAGGCTGCAAAATTCACTTTTGCCTTTTCATGCAGAGCTTCACTCTCGCCGTATTTGCTGATCATACCAATAGAAGAATCCGCAAATACTTCTGTATAAAATTTCACGGCTTCTTCTGCCATTCCACACACGCCGTTTGAGAATAAAAGACAAGGCTTTATACTTTGCTTTGGAAGCTCGCCTTCGATTTGCATCAACTGCCAAGTTAGCCCGTATCGGTCTTTGATCCACCCATACCATTTGCTAAAAGGATACTCCTCAAGGGGCATTAAAACTTCTCCGCCCTCTTGCAAGCTAGCCCAAATTGAATCTACTTCTTCCTTAGTACCTAGCGAAACCATAAATGAAATCGAGGGATTAACTTTAAAATAAGGCCCTGCGCTTATCGCTTGGCACCTTAATCCAAGAATTTCGAAATCTATTATTTCCGCATCTCCCGAAGGCGTCCCTGGAACGATCGCCGAACTTCTTATCTTAGAATTATCAAATATTTTTGTATAGAACTCAGCTGCTTCCCTAGCTTCTTTGTCAAACCACAAATGGGGCACTACTTTATTCATCATCTACATTTCCTTTCTAGTACATCTTTTAGAATACTTCATTACAATGATACCCTGTCAATAAGTAAATCAACCTTATTCTTGACGCAAAAAAGAACAAAGAGCTGATTAAATTTACAGCATTTCTTTGTTCTTTGTTTTATCTGAATTCATTAAATTAAACAATAATGTCACGCCACCAATAGTAGCGGCAATCCCTGATAGTATCAGATTTTTCTCATACGAATTCCTTTCGCTTGCTGTTGAATATTTCGACAATCTTTCTTGAACTATTTTGATTTTTAATTTTTTTGACTATTTCCCTGTCTGTTATAATCTTGTATATCCACTGGAATTCGTCTTTTGCTTCATCATTAAGGGCCAATAGTAGGATTATTGATACGAATCTGCCGTTACCCCAATCCACAGGGTCTTTTGGAATCATTATTCCAACTCCAGGCTTTATGACATCTTCACAGTAACCATGAGGGATTGCAAGCAAGTTTTCCGTGAAGGTGGGACACATGGATTCCCTTTGCAAAACGCCATCTAAATAGCTTTCATTTATATATCCTTTAATCAACATGTCCGAACACATGAATTTTATCGCTTCGTCCTTAGTGGCAATTTCTTTATTCATGTAGATTATCTCTTCCTTAAACAAGCTTTCTGCAACGCCACTATCATCAACATATTCCAAATCGTATATCTTTTGCCTGATAGCATCTGCGAAGCTCTTCAGTCCTTCTTCCTTTAAAATATCTGAAGCATAAGCGAATGCGACTCCCGGTTCGTAAACGTTTACCGTTCCTACGATAGCCAATAAATTGTACTTGTTTTTCAGTTCTTTGATTCGTTCTTCTATTTTTTTTGAATCGATCAGCCTCATTGATATCACTTTAATCTTCTTACCGAAAGACTCGATCTCTTTGGTTATCATTTCTCCAAGAGTTTTTGCCATTCCTTCTCCAGTGAAGCATATCGTTACAACAATCGATTCTTTTTTGCTATTAATTCTATCTATTCCTTGATTGTTTTCGCCCACCATTATCATTTTATCTTCTTGAAGTACTTTCGAAATGTAGGAAAGGTTAGCCTCCGGAAGCAGTGCCATCCTGGTGGCATCTAAAGCCATCAAAGTGTCTACTCTTCCAACTGTCAATGTTCTCACGCCGGTTTTCCTGGTAATCCTATTCCCAAAGGTCTCAAGCGAGCCCATATCTACGAGTATCAATACCCCTTTGCCGCTATCTGCTTCAACCACGGCATTTAAAGCCCGTTCAAAAGCTTCTTCAGGTTTTTCGTCCAGTGACATCTCCACAGACCTCACATGATCAACGCCCAACAATGTATTGGCTACATTCGCCATGCCACTTGCAATGCTGCCATGGGTCATTATTACTACGCCCACCTTATTTGTTGCTCTATCGCTATTTTTAGTGTAGTTTGATATATACATGGCAATAAACGCTATCTCTTCTTCCGGTATATCTATGGCATAGTTATTTTTTACTTCTTCTATCATTTTCTCTGCTAAAGCATACTCTATTATGTAGTGATCTCTCACGTAATCAAGCTTGGGGTTAAATATTTTCTGTCCATTGCGAATTCTGTTGATCGTAGCATTTATATGGGTTGCCAGGCAATAATAAAGAGTATCATCGATGTGATCAATTTCTTCCTGTGCGATTTTCATCATCTTTTGAACTGTATCTACAACCTTCTTGCCAACTATGCTTTCAATATCAACCTTTTTGTATTTATATTTATTAGCGTTTATGATATCAATCATATCTTTGATTTTATTTTCTAGATTTTCACTTATGACCTCTTCGATATCTTCGTCTTTGCATCCCTGTTCTTTGTAATAGATATACTGATTTTCAATATCTTTATAGATGTTTTCCTGGAAATCGTAAGCTGAGTTTTCTTGAGCTTTGAATTCAGTATCTTCATAATCGATATCTATTGTGATATCTCTGTGTACTATTCGCTCTATTTCCGCTCTGCTTGTCTTATTATAAGAAGTATCCTGGATTACGTGAGAAGGCAAAAATTCGGTGTCTATGGTTATTGCCTCTTCCGTCGACCCTGTAGTAATATATGAAAGAAGACCTCTTGCACAAACAACTTGAACGTCAGATCTTAACTGACCTATATTCCCTGTGCATTTATAGAACAACAAATCCCTTAAGACATTCCTTGTTATTAAAAGCGGTTTTTTGATTCTCTGCGCTTCATTTCTGAAAAAATTAATTATAATGTCGTACTTTTCATCAAGATCTCTTTCTTCCAACTTTGGCAGCTCAATAACCATTGGGATTCTTCTTCGAAAGGTAGTCAACAAATTCGTTTCAATATCCTCTGATGTGGCAGCTATTATCATCACATCAGCTCGCCTTGTTATATTGGTATCTCCCAGCCTACGATAATGTCCTTTATCAATCAATTGGAATAATATTTCTTGACCTTCACTTGGTAGCCTGTGTACCTCATCTAAGAACAGTATCCCTCCTGACGCGCTGTCAACCAGACCTGCTTTGTCTTCAACTGCTCCTGTAAACGCGCCTTTTACATATCCAAACAATTGAGATAAAAGCAGTTGAGGATTTTCGGAATAATCTGCACAGTTAAACACAACAAAGGGCAAGCTCTCTGCCCTTTTGTCCCTGACTATCAATGCAAACTTATGCATCACTTCTGCCATATGACTTTTCCCTACGCCCGTGGCACCAATGATCAATGTATGCAAGCCGTTTGGCGGATACAAAACAGCTGCCTTTGCTTGCTCTACTTTGTTTCTAAGACTTCCATTCCATCCAATTATAGACTCAAATACATTGCCGCTACCCTTGTTTTTGACACTGACCTCTTCATAATTTGTGCTTTCCTGCTTTACTTTTGGTTGAATGTTTTCATGGAGGTTTCCCCTTAAGTTGTGTTCGCTGATAATTTGAGCTACGCTATTTTTAGATATCTCGTACCCTTTTTCTTTCAGTTTTTCTGTTATAGTAATTATGCTTGATTGGGATCTCATCATTGAACTGATGTCGGACACCAGCAATCCCATCCTTCTTATTCTGGAATCATCAATATTGAGTTTTTTTCGAAGTATCGTTACGTTACTTCTAGTCATACCCAGCATTTTTGACAGCTGAGAATCCGTGTACGGATTTTTCTTGTCTTCATTCTCTATAAGTTGAAGTAACTTTTCCTTCACGTTAAACCTCCTAATAATCACATATACTCTAAGTGTTTATGGATTGACCTAGAACAATTTGAGCAGCTTCGTTGATCGACTCGGCTATTGTTGGATGAGCATTTATTGCTTCCATCAAATCACTGGCATTTGCTTTTTGCTGTATAGCTAATACACCTTCGGATATGATGTCCGTTGCCCGCTCTCCTGCAATATGAACGCCCAATATCTTTTCAGTCTTCTCATCTATGATAAGCTTTACAAAGCCCTCCGGTTTACCGATTGCATGCGCTTTCCCACTAGCCATAAAAGAAAACTTGCCTTGCTTTATTTTTATGCCGTTTTTTTGTGCCATTATATCTGTCACGCCTACGCTGGCAAGCTCCGGTTCTGTGTACACGCAAAAGGGTATGGCGTCATATTCCATGACATGACTGCTTCCCATGCAATTTTCAGCAGCAACAATTCCTTCATGAGTTGCCACATGGGCAAGTTTATATTCCCCGGTAATATCTCCAATAGCATAAATCTTTTCATCGGATGTCTCCATCTTTTCATTAACGATTATACTATATTTATTCGTGTTAATTATACTTAAATTGCCGTTTAACACGCTTAAATCGCCGATTCTTCCCGATGCATCCAAAACAACGTCCGTCTCTATTCCATCTTCTTTGCTCTCTTTACTTATTGTTACATTAATTGCATTGTCTTTTTTTTCAAGCCTTAAAACACTTGTATTTTTGTAAACTTCAATTTTCTTCTCTTTGAATTTTTTTTCGATAAATTTCGAAATGTCCGTGTCCATCTCCGGCAGCAGCCTATCTTTCATTTCTACCATTATTACCTTCGAACCTAAATTCGACATTATCTGAGCATACTCAATTCCAACTGCACCTCCGCCGATTATAAGCAGTCTCCCTGGTATTTGCTCGATATTTTGAAGCTGGTCAGTAGTTACCGCAAATTCCGTACCACCGGGAATGCTTAACCTGTTGGCAATTGACCCTGTTGCTATGATAATTTTTTTAGGACTTATTTCAACCAGATGTTCATCATTGTTTACAGTTACAAGATCATTCGATCTAAGAACCGCTTCTCCTTTAAGTAAAGCGACCTTGTTTTTCTTCAGCAGAAAGCCTATGCCGTTTCGAAGCTGGTCCACTGTTTTATCTTTTTTATCCATAAGTTGTTGCAGATCAAAACCTTCAAAAGACGCCTTAACCCCAAATTCAGCATAGTTTTTTAAAGCGCCAACAGCGTTAGAAGCGTGCAGCAAAACCTTGGTGGGAATGCAGCCTCTATTTAAGCAAGTTCCCCCTACTTGTTGTTTTTCAACTAATATTACACTTGCACCCAGCTGAGCTGCTCTGATTGCAGCAGCGTATCCACCAGGCCCGCCCCCCAACACCACCACGTCACAGTCCATATGTTTCTTTTCAATCATTTACATTCACACCCTTAACAATAGCATCTTCTTTGTTTATTTAACTAATTCGTCTAATTTTTCTTCAATAGATTTACTGAACATATCAAAAAATCTTGCAGCATATGCACCATCGATAATTCTATGATCTACAGCTAGAGTTATCACAGCGATATCTTGTATTTTTATCGATTCATCTTTATCAACGACCAGCTTCTTGTTTGCTTTTCCTACCGACAAGATTCCGCTTTCGGGAGGATTTATTATTGAAGTAAACTGATCCACATTGAGCATCCCCAGGTTGCTGATCGTAAATGTTCCACCTTCCAAATCACCTAACTTCAAAGCTCCTTCCTTAGCTTCGTTGACTATTCGCATGCGCTCTTTAGAAATCTCTGATATGTCTTTTTTGTCAGCTTCCTTTATTACGGGTACAACTAATCCGTTTTTGCCCTCTACTGCCAATCCGACATTCACAGATTCATTGATATTTATCACATCATCTACCAAAGATGCATTCACCATAGGAAATTCCTTTAAAGCTTTGGCTATTCCCCAAACGATGAAATCAGTTATCGTAGCTTTAACTTCTAGTTTGCTTTTCATTTCAATGCATTTTGTCATATTTACATTTCGCGTCAGATAGATATGTGGTCTATCCACATTGCTCTGAGTCAATCGCTTTGCTATAATCGCCCTTTGCCCTTCCAACTTTGATCCTTGTATGGGTTTATTTGAATCTAGGCTTTTTTCAATATCTTCAACTGTAATCATTCCGTCTTTGCCGCTGCCTTTTATCTGGCTGTAGTCTATATTCTTATCAGATGCCAGTTTCTTTGCCCTGGGAGCTATTGAAACCCTGTCAGATTTAGAAGCGTCGCTGGTATGCGGTTTAACCACTTCGGGCTCGATTTTTTCTTCCTTTTTGTCTTCTTCCTTTTTTTCTTCATCTGCCTCTTGTTCAGTTTCCAACGCTTCGCCTTCTTCACCTACCGCCAGAAGCTTTTCACCAACGGGTACCGTTTCGCCTTCTTCTATATAGATCTTTAATACAAATCCACTTTCTTCGCTTTCTACCCCTTGCGTTACTTTATCGGTTTCGACATCAAACAAAATGTCCCCTTTATTAATTTCGTCTCCTTCTTTTATGTACAACTTAACGATAGCACCCTCATCCATCGTCATGCCTAATTTAGGCAACTCAATTATCTTAGCCATACCGCCTTCCACCTTTCTGAGCAAGTCTGCCTGCTTCAAATTTATTAAATGGGAATAGCTGCCATTACAGCAACTATCCCCACCACTAATACTATAGGCCTAGCATCTCACCTATTTTAACCAATATCCATGTTATCGGATTTCCACCTTCTGACAAGCTTCCGATTAATTCAGCACCTTCCGGCAATTGGAACCCGGTTATTACCGCGATGTTTGTATGCGCTCCTGCCAATGCTGTAGCACACCAGAAGTATACTGCAAAGACCACTATGCAAGACAAGACTATGTGAAGTACATTTCCTTTAGCATAAGACGTCATTGGAATAACAAACCATGGTATTGCGACAAGGCTTGCTACTGCCAGCATTTGATTTCCTGGTATCAAAGACATGAATGTTACAATCGGTGTCAAAATCAAGATTGATGACAATGTAGCAGGATGACCCAAAATAGTAGATGCATCGATACCGATCCAAATTTTTCTGCCCTTCATATACTTTTGAGTAAACTCTGATGCCGCTCCTGAAATCGTTAACAAGCCTTCCATCAATACAGCGATCATCCTAGGTGTTAAAACCAATACTGCAGCCATCTGTATGCCCATAGTTATTACAGTTTGAGCTCCAAAACCAGCCATTATGCCTATTAGAACTCCAAGAAAAGCTCCTATTATTACCGGTTCTCCCAAAACTCCAAATCTATCTTGGATAGACTCTGGATCTGCATTTATATCTTTGATGACAGGAATCTTCTGAATTAGTTTAACAACAGGTATTCCAATCATTGCAGTTGGTATAACTGCTCCTGTTGGCCAAGATACTCCGGGCATTCCATAAAACTCTTGATAATTGGGTGCAACTATGTCCGCAACCTTCCAGCTGATGACCATATAGATCGCTGCTACCAATACGCTGAACCAAACATTTTCTGTCGCTCCATACGCCAGCGCACCAGCTGCTGCAAATGACCAGTAGTTCCAAAAGTCAATCATAAGGGTTTTAGTAAAACCTATGAAGAGCAAAGCGATATTTAGAACTATCGCTGTTATTATTATAAACCCTGTAACAGGCGAACCCCAGGCCATACCTATAAGCCCCCAACCAACGTCAACAATTTGAAGCTGCCAGCCAAACCTTTCTACCATCGCACTTGTTGCCGGTCCCATTACAGCTATCAACATGTCAACTACCAAGAACAATCCTGTAAAACCTACTGCCGAAGTTATTGCTGATCTAGCAGCTTTCCCGATTCCTACTTTAAAGACTACACCTAGTATGAATAGGGCAACCATCAGTATTCCTCCGCCACCTAATCCAGTTATCCACATGAATATCGAGTTAAACGTTTGCATTTCAAACCTCCCATTTATTTAATTGTTCATTCTAATACTAAATCAGATCTTACCTCATTCGCTTAAAATTTGCTTTATTTGTTCAATTACTTCTTGCTTTCCTACTCCCGATATAAACGCAACGCCGTTGACTGACGGACCGTTTAATTTAACAGTTGTCGGAGTCATCAGCACGTACAGATCGGCTCCCCCCATAGAAGTTGCGGTTTTAAGCTCCACAACACGTTTTTTAAGTATTTCTGCTTCTATTTTTAGTTCTTTGACAATTTTTTTAACTTCGTCTTCACCTGCAGTTGAAGTAGCAAAACCTGCTCCACATACGACGATAATTCTTTTTTTAGCCATTAAAAGCTCCCCCTTAAAATAATTTCTTATATATTAAACTTAGGCGCCTTAAGTTCAACATAGACTTAAATACAATTTTTATTCTTCTTCATCACTTTTATTCAGTTCATCCCTAATTAACTTCTCTAATTCTTGACAGTCTTTTGAATTGCTGAGCTTATTCATCAGTTCTGAATTTTGTACTATCTTCATCAACTTGACCAACATTTTAAGCTGCTCTTCATTTCTATTTACAGCCAACATGACAACTATTTTTACTTCTACGTCTTCTTGCGGACAATCCATTCTTTTAAATGCAATCGGCTTAAGAAGCTTAGTTACAACTATACTTGAATGATATATTTCTCCTTTTTCGCTATGAGGAATCGCAATAGACACAGGTTGGCAAAATATTCCTGTCGGAAACATCTCTTCTCTTTCAATTACAAATTCCCCATAATTCTTGTCCACCATTTTTCTGTCAGTCAGCATCTTTGACATCTGCTTAATCAATTCATATTTGTCGAGTGCCTTTGAAAACATACAGAGAATTTCCAACGAGTTTTCGCCACTCATATTATGCACTTTTTCCTTATTTTCCTTATGCACTGCCATCTGTGATATAACCTCCTTTGTCGCTTCCCCATAAACTGTCATAGATATTTCTCCTTAGTATTCCATTGCCTTTTTGATGCAATCGGCAATTCTTTCTTTGCTTGGAAGCACGTATTCCTCAAGATTCTGGGCATAAGGAATGGGTACATCCAGGGCACCGACAGTTAAAACAGGTGCATCTAGCTCTGTAAACATCTCTTCCATAACTCTGGCAGATATTTCTCTTGCAAAGCTGCAAGTGTTGTGAGCTTCGTTTACAACAACCAGCCTGTGGGTTTTCTCTACTGATTTTTTGATAGTTTCAAAATCAAAGGGAACCAAGGTTCTGGGATCGATAACTTCTATGCTAATTCCTTTTTCTTCTAACTCGTCTGCCAAGTCCATTACCATTTTCACCATATACGATGTGGCTACTACAGTTAAGTCTTTTCCTTCGCGCTTGATATCGGCGCAACCAAAAGGTATGGTATACTCTTCCTCGGGAACTTTACCCTTAACATTATAGATCATCTTGTGCTCTATGAACAGTACCGGGTTGTTGTCTCTTATTGCGCTTTTAAGAAGTCCTTTGAAGTCGAAGGGCGAAGAGGGCATTACTACTACCAGGCCGGGAATATGGGTGAATACAGCTTCTAAGCTTTGAGAATGCTGAGATCCGTTGCCTCTATATCCTCCCCCTTGGGTTCTTAATACCAGTGGGAGATTTACTCTTCCTCCTGTCATATACTGCCACTTTGCGGCTTGGTTCATAATCTGATCCATAGATACGCCTATGAAATCAAAATACGTTATCTCTGCTATTGTCCTTATTCCCAGCATTGATGATCCTATAGCCGTACCTACAATTGCCGACTCTGACAAAGGCGTGTTCCTGATTCTGTCCGGGCCAAATTTGTCATATAAACCACCAGTTACTTTAAGCGACCCCCCATATTGAGCTATATCCTCGCCAATCAGTATTACGCTGCTGTCTCTGTCCATCTCTTCGTTTATAGCTTCATTAATTGCCTGTCTGACCGAAATTGTTCTCATTTATGTCCCTCCTTTCCCAAGCGCTGCCGTACACGAACATATCCTCTGTTGCCGTGCTTAGGTCCGGGTCGCTGTCATTCAATGCAAACTCTACTGCTTCCTCCATAATCCCTTTGCACTCTTCATCTATCTTTTTCAACTCTTCCACAAGCTCCTGCTTGTTTTCTGATATCCATTTTTCAAATACCGCTATGGGCTCGTCTTTCCAGGCATCCTTGATTTCTTCTTTAGTTCTATATACTTCTGAGTCACCGGCATAGTGACCGGAAAGTCTATATGTTTTTGCTTCGATGAATACAGGTCCGTTGCCCTTAATGACATCTTCACGCATTTCAACAGCCGTCTTATAGACCTCATTTACATCGTTTCCGTCTATTGACACTGCCTTCATTCCATATGCTCTTGCTAATGCTGCGATGTCTTTTGCTGCAACGGTGTCTTTAGTGTTTGTGGAAATTGCCCACTGGTTGTTTTCGCATACAAATATAATTGGCAGATTCCAGACTGCCGCCATATTTAGACTTTCATGAAAGTTACCTTGACATATGGCCCCATCACCGAAGAAGCATACTATGACATTGTCTTTTTTATTAAGTTTTACAGCCAAGCCTGCTCCTACGGATATGGGCATTCCTCCTCCTACAATTCCGTTAGAACAAAGTATCCCTTCTTTGCTGTCCCCTATATGCATAGATCCGCCTTTTCCTTTGCAGTAACCGTGCTTTTTTCCTAAAAGTTCAGCCATCATGAAATTCGGATTAAGTCCTTTTGCTATGGAATGTCCGTGTCCTCTGTGCGTTGAAAGAATATAGTCTTCTTTATCAAGAACCTCGCATATTCCAGATGCTATTGCTTCCTCTCCTATATAAAGATGAGCAGAACCTCTTATCATATTTTTTCTATACAGGCTTTCAATCGCTTCTTCAAAATACCTGATCATTTTCATCGAACGATAAAGATTGCAGTATGTTTCAGACGTAATATTTATACTCAAAAGTAGTCCTCCTTCCTCTCTTATGCCTTGCCCCAGAATTTAATTGCAGCATCCAATTCTTCATGGGCTTTTGCAGCGTCATCTATTGAAATCCCTGCCTTAACAGCCTCAATTGCTTGGCCGATGGCTTTGGCACCTGCAGTGGCTCCCTGAGGATGTCCGTAGATTCCTCCTCCTGACATAAGCATCGTGTCATCACCCAAAAGATCCATCAGATACTTTACGGTGCCGGGATGAACTCCCCCTGCCAAAGTTGCAAAGGATTTTTTGATTGAGCCCATTCCTGCTATGCATGCGTTGTGGGTCTCTACCAGCTCGTTTGTAGAAATCCCAAATCTGCCGCTATCCGGATACACAAGGGCCATATCCATTCCAATCAATCTAGCCATCTTGCCAACTCCCAGAGCAGTTCCTATTCCGGTTGTCTTTGATTTATAGTAAGCTCCCATCCCTGCACAGTGTCCAAATATTGGTATCTTTATGCCCTCTCTAGCCAAAGCCCTTGTAAGATCTTCTGTCGCCCCCCAGCCAAGTGCCTGGTAGTTTACCATTATAGAATTGGCACCTGCGTCTATCGCCCTTCTAGCCCTGTCAAAGAGATTCTCTCCGGTTATATTGATACAATATAGCGTTGACTTGTCTTTACCGATATCCTTTAGATATTTCATGACCGTACTTACTCGTTTTATCATCGGTGAATATTCAGGATCGCTTAGCAATTCATCATCTTTGATGACGTCCACGCCGCCGGCTGCTGCCTTCTGTGCTCCTAAGGCGCTGACTTCAGGTTCTACACCCAGGCAAGGCTTTAGAATCGCGCCAATCAACGGTCTATCATAAACCCCCAACATCTCCCTCATGCCGGATATCCCTACCAAAGGTCCCGGCAGGTCATCCAAAACCGGTTTTGGGAACTCTATGTCTACAAGCCTGATGCCGTTTTGCCCCAAAACGTTTCCCGCCACGGTGCTCATTATCATAGGCGTGTTATTTGGGAAGTTTGCAGTCGGGAATGCTATTCTAGCTAGACAAGCATTTTCCGTAGACATGGTATATACACCGACTATCTTGCATCCATACTTTTCTACAACTTCAGGCGTCTCGCCTTCTACATGGGTCCAGGTGCCGGCACTTTGATCTGCAGCTACAAGCTTCGCCCATTCATATAAGTCCGGCTCTGAATCAGAATTCATATAATACGTAGCTATCAGATAATCATCGCCTATGTGCTCCGGTAATGTCATAGTTTCCATTTTCATAAAATAATCCTCCTCATAATTAAGGTATTACTATACCTTTTATCATTTTTCCTGCCTTCATGTCTTTGAATCCTTTTTCTATGTCTTTAAGTGCATATTCATGGGTTATGTATTTACCGGCTTTAATTCGCCCTGAACTGATCAGCTCATAAGCTTTCCTATTTGTCATAGGAGTGTAGGCCGAAGCACCATATATATTTATTTCATTGTAATGAATCCTGTTTGTATCTATGGGAGGTGTCTGACCTTTGGCTATGCCCCCGAAGAAAATAACCTTTCCTCTTTTCCTAACTAGTTGGATAGCGTCCGTTTGAGCCTGTCCTGCCGGGCAAGCGGTAATAACCACATCTGCGCCTCTGCCTTTTGTCTTATCCATTATCAACTTTTTAAGTTCTTCGCTGCCGCTATTGAAATTATATAGTCCTTCAAATCCTCTTT
This sequence comes from Alkalibacter saccharofermentans DSM 14828, assembly GCF_900128885.1. Taxonomy (NCBI): domain Bacteria; kingdom Bacillati; phylum Bacillota; class Clostridia; order Eubacteriales; family Eubacteriaceae; genus Alkalibacter; species Alkalibacter saccharofermentans. The sequence goes on along the minus strand of NZ_FQTU01000003.1, from coordinate 22,085 downwards.
CTTCTGCCAACTTGACTTTCTCTTCATTCATTTCAATAACCATCGTCTCTTTACAGCCTCTTATTTTTGCTATTTCTGAGTGCAAAAGCCCAATTGTTCCAGCACCGATAACCACAACCAAATCCTCCATTACAAGGTTTGCGTTTTCATGTGCGCTAAGCACCGATGATGCAGTCTCGGATATAACAGAATGTGTATGATCTACTCCCTCATCGACTACATTTATGCATCCTTTTTTTAATATATCTCCAGATAAGGCGATGTACTCCGCAAATCCTCCAGGTATTCCGGTAGCTAATCCGATTTCTCTCATGTTTTCACACAAATTTTGCATCCCACTCACGCAGCACCAACATTCTCCACAAGGTATCATAGGTGCTACCGTAAGCGCCATCCCCTTAGCATAATCCGAATTATTTGATTCTACTATGACTCCCGCAAACTCATGGCCTATGATCGACGGATAAATTTTATTTGACGAACCTCCTTCATAAGTTCTCAAATCCGAGCCACATATTCCACAGGCTTCGATTTTCAACAAGACTCCATCATCCGGGCAAACCGGATCTGGAACTTGCTTGTAAACAATTTCTGATGGTCCCATCAATACCGCTGCATTCAAACCCTTCACCTCATTTTCGTATTTTAACTTTATGCTAATAATAACTTGCAATATGCGTGCCAACTTTAAAATCAAATAAGTGAATCTTTTAAAACCTTTGTTCTAAAGGGTTTTAAAACGAAATTTCGCGCATCAAAAAAACCGGTTTAACAATTTTGGATTTATCCTAAAATGTTAAACCGGTCAAATATGTAAATGACCCTATTTGTTAAATTGTAATCCTACGCGAAAAAAGAGATAATCAATGCACATAAAAATCCTACTGTACCCACTATCGTTTCCATTACAGTCCAAGATTTCAAAGTAGTTTTTTCATCAATTTGAAGCAGTGATTTAACCAACCAGAAACCCGAGTCATTGAAATGACTCATGATAGTAGCTCCACCTGCTATAGCAGCAGTGACACAAGCCAAATACAGTGGCGAATAGTTTGCAATCTCAGGCATTGCCGCAACGATCCCGGCTGCCATGGTCATTGAAACAGTGGCAGAACCTATTGATATCCTAATCAATCCAGCAATTACGAATGCAACTACCACCATTGGCAATGCACTTGATGATACTGCTGATCCGATAACATCGCCAAGCCCTGAATCCGCAAGAATAAATCTTAAAACACCACCACAAGCCGTAACCAGGAGAATCATTCCAGTTGGAGATAGAGATTTTGTCATGATTTTTTCAAGCTCGTCTCTAGAATAACCATGTTTTATACCAAGAATCACCATGGCGACAATCGTTGCAATCGTAAGTGCTATAAAAGGCTCTCCTATAAATGCGAAAAACGGTTGTACAGAAGACATCGATGGCATGGCCTTCGAAGCTGTGTTAAGTAATATTAGAACCAACGGTATAAGAATTATACTGACCACCGTAAAAAAACCAGGCATTTTATTATTGTCATGCTCCATCATCTCTTCAACATTTTCAGGTATAGGCGCATATATTTTGTTTCCTATAAATTTACCGAATATCGGACCCGCAACAATCATCGATATAGTACCTACCACTGCACCAACAGCTATAACATAACCTAATTCAACTCCAAGTAGATTGGCTACCAAAATAGGTCCAGGTGTCGGAGGTATAAATGCGTGTCCAACCGCTAATCCAGCCAAAAGAGGTATGGCATATGTAAGAGTAGATTTTTTTGTCCTTTTGGCAAGACTAAACGCCAAAGGGATAAGTATTATCAAACCGGCATCGAAAAAAACCGGCATCGCAATTATTAGACCTGTCAGACCAAGTGCCCAGGCTGCTTTATTTTCTCCCAGCTTGTCAACCATCGTGACTGCTATTCTCTGAGCTCCACCCGAGATTTCTAATATTGCTCCAAACATGGATCCAAGACCAACCAAAAGTGCTATTCCTCGCAATGTGCTGCCGATACCGTTTCCGATTGAGTCTATTATCGCACTGTAGGGCATCCCAGCTATAAGGCCTATTGATATCGCACTAACTAGTATTGCCAATACTGGTTGTAGTTTTGCTTTAATTATAAGTATCAACAAGACCGCCAAACCTATTAAAGCAGCAGCCACCAATCTCCCTCCGCTAGCCACTTGGACTGCCTCAGAAGTAAGCAACATGTTTCCGTTAAAAAAAGTTAATAATGTCTGCACAAAAAATCCTCCTTATAATTTCAAAGTTTTATTTTACGATCCTCTACAACACATCCCTGTCCTTAATCCATGTATCCTCCTTTCATCGGGGATACTGCATGTTTTGCATAGAACCTTAGAACTCCTTTGTCATACTTTTCGCCTTTACTTTTCCATAGCTTTTTCCTGTCTTCTAAAACTCTTCTTACTTCATCTTCATCTTTGCGTTCTCCGCCAATGCCAACGATGTTAAGTTTTCTTTTTTTTATATCTATTTCTATAAGATCATTCTCTTCAACCAAAGCTATAGGTCCCCCTTCTGCTGCTTCTGGAGATACATGGCCAATGGCCGGTCCACGGGAAGCACCAGAAAATCTACCATCTGTTATCAGTGCTATGCTGCTGCTTAGTTCTTCATCGGAAGATATAGCTTCTGTAGTATAAAACATCTCAGGCATTCCACTTCCTTTTGGACCCTCATATCTAATAAAAACCGCATCACCGGGATTGATCATCTTTTTAATAACCGCATTTAGTGCTTCTTCCTCGGAATCAAATGGTCTCGCCCTTAGGATGGCCTTGTGCATTTTTTTTGGTACTGCTGAATGCTTAACGACAGCGCCTTCAGGGGCTAGGTTTCCTTTTAGTATCGCTATAGTTCCATCTTTACCTATTGGGTTGTCGAATTTACGTATTATATCTTCGCGCTCTATGCCACGTTCTTTTAGATACTCGTCACATTTTTCATAAAATCCGTTATTTTTTAAATCTTCAAGATTCTCCCCCAGCGTTTTTCCTGTCACTGTCATAACATCTAGGTGAAGCATTTCCTTTATTTCTTCCATTATTCGAGGAACACCACCAGCATAATAAAAATACTCTGCCGGCCATTTTCCCGTCGGCCTTATATCTAATAAATAATGTGCATTCTTGTGCATTTCATCGAAAGTTTCCGAGTCGATATCTATTCCAAATTCATGCGCTATAGCAGGTATATGTAAAAGGGTATTGGAAGATCCAGAGATTGCAGCATGAACCATAATAGCGTTTTCAAAGGATTTTCTAGTTACGATATCTGAAGCTTTCAATCCTTTTTTTGCTAGTTCGACAACTTTAACTCCCGCTTCGTATGCAACTTTATTTAAATCCTCGCATGTTGCCGGCATAAGAGCGCTTCCTGGAAGCATCAATCCGAGCGCTTCCGCCATTACCTGCATGGTAGCAGCTGTTCCCATAAATGAACATGCACCGCATGATGGACAGGCGTTATGCTTGTAATATGTCAGTTTTTCTTTGGTTATCTCTCCTCTTTGTTCCAAGGCGCTGTACATGCCGATCTGCTCCAATGTCAATAAATCCGGTCCAGCATTCATAACTCCGCCAGTTACTATTATTGACGGTATGTTTACTCTTCCAATTCCCATCAAATGCGCCGGAACGCCTTTATCGCAGCTGCAAATGAATACTCCTCCATCGAAAGTAGTAGCGTTTACATGTATTTCAATCATGTTGGCAATCATATCCCTTGACACTAATGAATAATTTATACCATCGTGGCCTTGAGCCATCCCGTCGCAAATATCAGTGGTAAAATATCTAGCAGCTTTTGCTCCTTCATAATTTATGGCTTTTACTGCTTGCTCAACAAAGGGCATCAAGTGTGCGCTTCCAGGGTGACTGTCTCCAAATGTACTCTCTACGATAATCTGAGGTTTTTCCAAATCTTCTAAGGTCCACCCCATGCCCATTCTTAGCGGATCCATTTCCGGAGCTAATTCTCTAGTCTTTTGACTATTCAACTTCATATCCAATCTCCTCTACACTTTTGTCATCAGACGTCTGATGTTTATTTGCGTATATCTTATAATAATTTATTATTCATGTCAAGTAAACGGTTTAATTTAATTTATTTTTGTTAATACGGTCTTTTTACATCTGATGTATTCGACTATTATAAGTTTTTTTTCTTGTTTTTAATTCGTTTTTAAAATTATTTTATTAAATAAATCAAAAATGACCCTTGGATATATAAATATACCCAAGGGTCATCAGATGAATTTGCTTCAATTACATGATATTATTTTCACTTTCAGAGCCAGCCATCTCGTTTTCGATCATTTTTTTTATCAATCTTCTATTATAAATCAAGTGCATCGCCATGGCATGCCTCGCAGTCTCTGCATCCCCAGAGCAGATAGCTTCTGCAACCTCTCGGTGGGTTTCTATCGTTTCCTCCAAAAGCCTCCTGTGGGTTATGTTTACGAATACTGCAACTGAAGAATTTATTATGGGAACCAGATTTTGAACCACTTGGTTTTTGCTGCATTTTGCAATGCAACCATGGAATTTTATATCTTCTTCCGTATGGTCTTCTCCCCTTCTTATCAACTCTTCAACTTTTTTGCACTGTACCATCAGCTCTTCCAAGTCTTCAGGGGTAGCATTCTTGGCAGCTAATGCCGCTATTTCAGGTTCCAGCATTAATCTTACATCCACCAGGTCAATTGCCAGCTGCTTGGAATCTTTTACGAAGGTTAGTCCCAGCGGGTCATCTGCTATTCCATGTTTATCAGATACGAAAGTACCGGCTCCTCTTCTGATCTCCAAGATATTCCTGGAGACCAACAATTTAATTGCTTCACGTATCGTGCTCCTGCCGACACCCAATCTTTGTGCCAATTCAAATTCATTTGGAATCTTTGAACCAACTGCCACTTTATTATCAACTATGTATTCTATTATATTATCCGCCACTCTTACTACCAGCGGTTTGTCTTGATTGGTAGTTAATTGTTCCATAAGATCATCCTTAATATTATTTTATGCAAACAACTCAAATCTACGACACTTATTTGCACATAGATGATTATATCACTAATCAAATCAAAGGAAAAGCACATGACACCCATATATGTTATGGTATCCCTCCTAGAAAAAATAACATAATTTTGTGCAACTAGAAACTAAAACACAAAAATCAATACTAAAATGATATAATATATTCATACCTAAACAGCAGAAAGGCGTGATTATGTGAGCAGATCCCTAGCAGATGAAAGAAGAAATAAAATAGCTCAATAAGAGCTTATATCTGACCTAAAAACAAAAAAAATGTTTTTATTGCTTAAAAAAGTGCTGCAGACATTATGACTGCAACACCACATATAATCATATATTTATTTTTGAATGTTCTTTATCCATATGATGCTAAACGAACATTCACAGCTTTCTGGTCACCTTTATAGACATCATTCCATTTTCATATGACATCAAGGCACTGTCTACAAGGGACCCCAAAAGCCCTAGCTCCTCTCTCCTGTCATTGCCCCCTAGCAACTCGAAATAATATTCTTCAATTTCTGGCTGCCTGGGCGAATTCAAGACGTCATACAATTCATCAAAATCATCTGGCTTTTGCGGACAGCTACCTTTTACATGAACGATAATTTCATTGCTTTCAAAATCAAGTGCTATCTTCATATTAGTGACATTATTTCTGAAAAAATAATCGATTAATTCTTCTAAAATTTTAGTCGCTTTCATTTTTTCTGTATTCATAATAGTCCACCTCACGACACTTTATAGTTTTTCTTTATAGAATCAAAAACCGGCACCAGCACCGCTGCTACAAAACCTCCCGAAAAACCGTTATTGTATAAATTCATTCCACCGTGGAGATATCCTACGTTCATGACCATTGACATATGTACAAATCCTGCTATTATTCCGTATTTCCATCCGTAAGTCCCCGAAATCGGCGCCAGCGTCGTACCAAACAACGCAGCCAGCATGGCGCCCATTGAGTTTGGTTCCCAAAGCTTCAACAAAGAAGCCAAGTATACTCCAAGAAGTATCGGGACCACATTTTTCACATGTTTTCCAAAGGCTCCAAAACCTACGATCGTAAATATGCCTCCAATCGTCGGTCCTGTCAAATCTCCTCCTACAAAGAAAACATACCCTGTGGAAATCAATCCCAACAGCGACATATTTACCATTGAAGGCCCGAATCCGTTTGAAGAGACAAAGTCAGATACCAATCTACCTGATTTATCCCAAATTCGAAGCAGACTTGTAAAAACATGATTGGAGTAAAACAATCCTATAAGCATCATGACAGAAAACATCACCATCAGATAAACGCTTAAAATTTGATTATTTCCATTTGATACGATCAACATTTGCGAATCGGTATCAAAATCAAAAGCTCTAAAGATAGCCATGAACACCATGCCGGTTATGCCGGCAGTAAATCCGACATTGTATAAGTTGAACCCTTGATGAAATAGAACAAATTGGTTGGCAAGAGACGGCAGACAAAAACCCGCAGCCAAGCCTATCATATTTGCCAGCACAATCGAGTACGGCATAGGAATATCAAATCCGAATGATATTTGGCTTACAAGCGGCCCTAGTGCCGTGCCAAAGAGAGCTATCAAGATAAACTTGCTGAAGTTTTCTTTCTGATAAACGGAATATAAATAAACTCCTACAATTATAGCCCATATATTATAGATGTTTTTCCCAAACAAGGCAAAGCCGCCTATAGTAAATATGGCAGATATAAGAGGACCATTCATTTGAATTTTGCTAATTTTAGAAATCAAAACTCCTGTGATCATTAGCAGTCCACTGTTGAAAAAGGCAGTTCCTATGTTGGCTACTTCCATATAGTCAGTTACCAATATACTTGGAGTTGCAGCTATTTTTTTCATTCCTGAAAATATCTCTTGAAAGTCATTGAATAAAAAAGAAGACAGCAAAATACAGCAGCTTATAAGAGAAATTATGATGTATTTTAGATTATCTGAGATATTATAATAATTTTGGCTTTTGTCCAAAGTATTTCTCAATAAATGTTTTCTTTGAAAACTCTTAAATAATCGCGAAGCATCAGCAAACACGACGACCACCCCCATTCTAATTGAATTTTTTAGTAATCGTTTACAGGTTCAATTTAAATACTAACATGATTTTTTTTATGCATCAACTTAAATTAATGTTTTTCTTTGTATTTTTGTAAATTACTGATAGTTTTAGATTGCATTTAATAAGAAGAGATAAGTTCGAAATCTGTCACTCTATTCATCGAGCTATGAGCACGCGAAATACCATATTAAATTCAAAAAATTAAGAGCCCTCAAAAATCTGAGGGCTCAAACTTGCTTTTATCAATCTACTAATCCTTTTGATTGAAGAAACTCCATAGCGATATCATATGGATCTTCTCCTTCAACATCTGCTTTATAATTCATTTCAATCATTTCTTCATTGCTTATTTGCCCCTCCAACATAAAAAACACCTCTTCTAAGTTCGGAGCTACGTCAGCAAATTCTTCATATACCGTGTCTCTTACCATGTGAGAGCCATAATACTGAGGGAAGAAATTCTTGTCATCTACCAAAATCACTAAATCGGACTTTAATATCAATCCATCTGTAGAATATACCATGGTTACATCGATATTTCTATTATCCATAGCAGAATACTTCAATCCCAAGTCAATGGAAACTCCATTTTTCCAATTCGCTCCATAGTGTTCATTAAAAGGTGTAAATCTCATACTACCTTCTTCATCAAAAAATTCATGTTCAGCACCAAAAACCAAATCTTCAGTATAAGACATCAAGTCACTGATGGTCTCAATATTGTTCTCTTCTGCAAATTCTCTTCTAATAGCCAAAGCATATGTGTTTTCAAAACCAAACTTACATGTTAACGTCAGCCCTCTAGTTTCTTCTCCTACCTGCTTGGCATAATCAAATAAATCGACGCCTTGCGGAACATCTCTTGGATCTCCACCACCCACCGTCGTCAACAAAGTACCATCATATCCCATAAACATATCAATTTCCCCTGATTCCAGCGCATTTGCTGCTATTACAGTTGCCATAGAATCTTTAATTCTGACGTTTAAATCAGTATTTTTCTCTAAGAGAATCCCTGTCATTTGCATGATAATGTCTACCTCCGAGAACTGTCCCTCAGCCATGACAAATTCTGTTCCTTCTTCCCTTGTTCCGCTGCAGCCAGCCATCACAATCCCTAACAAAATAGCACAGAGTAATAACAAACATCTTTTCCTCATTGTATCTTATCCCCCTTCTATTACAATAATCAACCGACAGTTTTTCGGCTCTTTAAACGTTTTTCAATACTTCCCATAAGCAAATCAAAACCAATTGCCATAATCATTAACGTTCCGGTCGCTTGCATCAAAGTACTCATATCCTGTAACAAAATAGCTCGATTAATAGTAGCTCCCAACCCCCCTCCCCCAACGAAGGCGCCAAATACAGCTATGCCTATTGAAGTAACCAATGCTATTCTCAATCCTGTGAAAATGATTGGAAATGACAGCGGAAGTTCTACCTGAATCAACCTCTGAATGTTTGTCATCCCCATGCCCTTAGCTGCTTCCTTAATACTGGGACTGATACCTACCAATCCAACAAAAGTATTTCGGACGATTGGCAATAATGAGTATAATACTATCCCTATTATTACCGTAGTGCTATTTGCTCCAAACACTAACATGATCATACCTAAAAGCGCTAAAACCGGTACAGTTTGAAGAATATCCACCGTCCACAATATACCAGGTCTTAAAAACTTCACCAAGTATGCCAATATCCCCAGAATCAGTCCAATGACAATATTAAAGCCAAATGCTACGCTTACTAAGTATAGATGCTCCCAAACATATCTCATAGCCATAACTTTACTCTCCTTTCAGACCACGCGGGGTTAGTATTTTCTGAATAAAATCAATAAAAAAACCTAGAAGAACAGCCAATATAGCTGCAGGGATTGCTCCTCCGACAATCAGCATGTTATTATTTGTGTCTATTCCTCTGTAAATGAATTCTCCCAATCCTCCAAGGCCAATCATTGCAGCCAAAACAGCCCAACTGACAGTATAAATAGTGCTCATACGCAAACCTGCGAAAATTGCACTGATAGCCATGGGAATTTCCACTTTGTATAGAATTTGCAGACTGTTCATCCCACATCCTCTAGCCGCTTCCTTTAGTGCGGAATCCACGTTGACGATACCAGTATAAGTATTTTTTAAAATGGGAAATACTGCATAGACAGATAATGCAACTATAATTGTTATTGGGCGAATTCCTAAATATATGAACAGTACTCCAATAAACACAAGACCGGGTATAGTTTGAAGAATCCCTAAAACCGGGATTACAACATCTGATATGCTGGGCACTCTTGAAAGTAATATTGCAAGAACAAAGGCAATCAAAAATCCAATAATGACTGAAATAAAAACGTACTGAAGGTGCACGACTATTGCCCTCACCAACATTTCACTATAACGATCAAAAAAAGCAATTATTACATCCATCACTCATCCCCCCCAGACTACACTTGCCAGTGCATTCGTCATACTGCTTTCAGTAATTATGCCAGCCACTGTCTTATCGCTGTTTAAAACAACAATATAGTCATTGTTTGACTCCATCAAGTAATCAAATGCTTCTTTGGCATTGGTATTTACTGATACAGTTTTCAGGTCTTTATTCGTAACTTTCTCAATTGATTCACCAGGCTTGCCTGTCTTCATGATTTCTTTAATTCCTGCTACTCCTAAATATCTTTCATTCTCATCCACGACCACTACGGAATTAATTTGTCTTTGCTTCATCAGATTTATGCATTCCAATGTTTTCTTGGTGTTAGGCACTGTTAATATTTTTGTTCTCATAACATCTTTACAAATTAGATCTTCACCCGTACTTGAGTAAGATCGCTTGCCCAAGAAATTTTTTATAACAGGATCAGCAGGATTTTTCAACATTTCTTCAGGGCTAGCTGCCTGAAGTATTTTGCCATTATACATGAAAATGATTTTATCCGCCATTTTTATGGCTTCATCCATATCATGCGTAACAAAAACCACTGTTTTTTTTAGCTTTTTTTGAATGACTTTTAATTCATCTTGAAGATTCTCCCTTGTAATTGGGTCCAGTGCACCAAATGGCTCGTCCATTAAAATAATTGGAGGTTCTGCTGCTAAAGCTCTAAGTACGCCTATTCTCTGCTGTTGCCCTCCACTTAATTCATTAGGATACTTATGCGCGTTTTCTTCATACGGCATTCCGACAAGTTTTAAAAGCTCCTCTGCTCTTTTACGTCTCTTTTCCTTACTCCATTTAAGAAGTTTTGGAACGACCGTAATGTTCTCTTCAATATTCATATTGGGAAACAGCCCTATCTGCTGTATTACATAGCCAATTTTCCTCCGCAGCTCAACTGCATCCATTTCATTTATGTTTTGATTGTCAATAAAAATTGCTCCATCATTCATTTCTATTAAACGATTCACCATTTTCAGACTGGTCGTTTTCCCACAACCCGATGGACCAATCAACACAACGAACTCTCCATCGTCTATTGTCAGGTTAAAGTTGTCAACCACTGTTACATCGTCGTATTTTTTAGTAACTTCCTTGTAAACTATCACATTTAACCCCTCCGCATCATAGGTGCAACATACTTATAGCATTACACTACATACCTTTTTCTACCCTTAAACCGAATTCGTGAAACCTGTAACTTTTATCATCTCATTATCTAAAGCTCTCATGACCCTTTGGAAATGTCAGTTCTATATTAAAAAGGGTTCGAATCCCTTTGTTCTTATTCATGCAAAAACACCCAAACCTAAACGGCTTGGATGCTTTTGTATGGCGTGCCCGGAGGGATCGTTCAGCTTCGCTTCACATTGCTTCGGATTTATCCTAAATCCTCGCAGCTCGCATCTGACAAATATGCATTTAGCATCTTTGTCCCCTTCGGGACTATGCTCCCCCTCTCAGGGTTCGAATCCCTCTTTTTTTTATTCATACAAAAACACCCAAACCTAAACGGCTTGGATGCTTTTGTATGGCGTGCCCGGAGGGATTCGAACCCCCGACGAACAGATTCGAAGTCTGCCACTCTATCCACTGAGCTACGGGCACGCAAAATGTAACTATAAATTTAAAAAAATGAACCATCGGTTCATTTATAAGCGAATGGAGCGAAAGACGGGATTTGAACCCGCGACCCTCGCCTTGGCAAGGCGATGCTCTACCACTGAGCCACTTTCGCATTATATATGTCGGTTGTCTTGATCATCAACTCGCTTTTATATTATACTCAGTATCATATGAAATTTCAAGCCCTAACAAGCAATTAATTATCAATTTTCTACTCCTCTGCCTTGAAATTGTATAGTGGCTTGATTATATCTACAATATCGACGGTATCTTTGACATATGCTAAGATGCTGTCGATAGGCTTGTACGCAGAAGGAGCTTCGTCCAAGGTGCCCTTGCTTACAGATGTAGTGTATACACCTTCCATGGACTCTTTAAATCCCTGAAGAGACAAAGATTTCTTTGCTTCGGTTCTGCTCATCAACCGTCCCGCTCCATGAGGCGCCGAGTAGTTCCACTCCGGATTGCCTTTTCCGATGCATATCAGCGAACCATCTCTCATGTTCATTGGTATTATTAGCTTTTCTTCTTTTTTTGCAGACACTGCACCTTTTCTAAGAATCATCATGTCGAGATCGATGTAGTTGTGTATCGTAGTGAATTGCTCTAAAGGGAAAATCGAAAATCTATCCATAATCTTTTCCGCTATTATTTCCCTGTTTCTTACTGCAAAGCGCTGGACAATTTTCATGTCGTTGATGTAGTCATCAAAGCCCTTGCCTTCCAAGTATGAAAGGGATTTTGGAACCTTTTGGCCTTCCGGCGGGTTCTTCTTTAAAGCTTTCCAGGCTTTCACCTGATAGAGTTCTGCAACTTGTTTCCCGAGGTTCCTGCTTCCGCAATGAACCTGCAGATACATCAACCCCTTGTCGTCTTTGGATATCTCTATGAAATGATTGCCTCCCCCTAAGGTACCCACGGATCTTATCAGCCTTTCGTGGTTTTTAAGCTCATTGATGCACATTAGACCGTTGATATCAAAAATTTCAACAGGTTTATCATACACCTTGAAAGAGTATGGGATATTTTTATAAATAAATTTATCAAGTGCTGCAAAATCAAATCCTTCTGCTTTAAATTTTACTACCTCTACACCGCAGCCTATATCAACCCCTACAAGATTTGGAACCACTTTGTCCAATACAGTCATCGTCGTTCCGATAGTGCATCCCGCTCCCGCATGGACATCCGGCATTATCCTTATCCTTAGCCCTTTTGTCCAACTTTGGTCACAAAGCTCTTTTATTTGCATTTTTGCATTTATGTCTATATCGTTTGTGTATACTATAGCTGTATTGAACTTGCCTTTTATTTCCACAACGAATCCCTCCTGCCTACCTTAATGATACTACAAAGAAAATCATTCCACTACAAATTATTGTCAATCTATTTTTAAGTTCGCTTTGTTGTGATAAGATTATACATATAAAAATTTACTAGGAGGATTTTCAATGGATTTTTTAACACTTGCAAAGAAAAGATATTCTTCTCGAAAATACTCTACTAAAAGCGTGGAGCCCCAAAAGCTCAACTACGTTTTGGAAGCGGGAAGAGTCGCACCTACAGCTAAAAATCTGCAGCCCCATAAGATCTTAGTGATTCAAGAGCAAAAAGGACTTGAAAAGCTTGCAAAGTCTGCAAGGACTTATTCTGCCCCCGTTGCACTTGTGGTATGCGCAGATCATACTCAAGCCTGGGTGCGTCCCTTCGACGATAAAGATCATGGAGACGTAGATGTGAGCATTGTAACAGATCATATGATGCTAGCCGCAACTGAACAAGGTCTAAGCTCAGTCTGGGTTTGTTATTTCGATCCGGAAATCGTCAGGGAGGAATTTGGCATACCTGAAACTTTGGAACCCGTCAATGTTCTCCTGTTGGGCTATGCTGAAGATAGCCCGAAACCCATGGATAGACATGATGAAATGAGAAAACCTTTGAGTGAAACCGTATTTTACGAAAAATTTTGATATTGGGAGGCAACTATGGAAAAGATATTTACATCTGAATTGGAAGATGCTATGGAATCCCTTCATCTTGGAGGAGCATTTCTGACCACAAGCACAGGGGTAAAAGACAATACCATGACCATATCCTGGGGGATGATAGGTTACCAATGGAAAATACCTGTCTTTATGTTACTTGTCAGAAAATCTAGATACACCCATGACATTTTGGAAAACAGCGATGAATTTACCGTCAGCATCCCTAAGCTCGGTAAAATGAAGGAAGCCCTGACTCTGTGTGGAAGCAAATCCGGGCGGGATATGGACAAATTTGAAGCTGCCGGGCTTGTAAAGGCAAAGGGAAAGAAGGTTTCCGTTCCGGTAGTTAGCGATTGCTTGCGTACATACGAATGCAAGGTTGTGTACAAGCAGGATATGGACCCAAAACTATTAAATTCGGAGATTGAAAAATTAATTTACAATGGAAGTAACCACCACACTTTATATTATGGTGAAATAGTAGAGTCCTATTAAAAAACACAGCGGTTGCCTGCAGCCGCTGTGTTTTTTGTATAACCATTTGATTATTATTCACCTTTATTTACATCCTGATTGAAGCTTCCCATTTTGTATCCTTCAAGGTCTAAAGATACGTATTTAAATCCAGCATTTTTTATTCCTTTTGATATCTTATCCAACAATGCTTCATCAAATATCTTGTGACGTTCATTTTGAGGGATCTCTATCCTGGCAAGATCGTCATGACACCTTACCCTCACAGCCTTGAATCCAAGGTCCATCATGAATTTTTCAGCTTCTTCGATTTTTCCAAAGTCTTCTTCCCTCAAAGGGGTGTTGTAAGGAATCCTCGTCAGAAGACAAGCATATGCAGGCTTATCCCAGGTATAAAGCCCCGCCGTCTTGGAAAGTTCACGTATGTCTGATTTTGAAAATTCATTTTCTTTAAGAGGACTTACCACATTAAGCTCGCTAAGTGCTTTAAGCCCTGGCCTGTAATCGCTCATGTCATCGATGTTGGTTCCATCCATTACGTATTTGATTCCTTGATCAGATGCAAATTTAAGTATCTCGCCAAACACTGCTTTTTTACACAAATAGCACCGATCCTCAGGATTGTTCCTTATTTCGTCAATAATCTTCGCTTCAATGAAAACGTGCTTAACTCCTATCGTCTTGGAAGTCTCCCTAGCTTCCTCAACCTCCCATTTTGGAATGTAAGGAGAGATGATTGTAACAGCTATCAAATCGTCCCCCAAGGCTTCTTTTGCAGCATGGAGCAAAAATGTGCTATCCACCCCACCCGAAAAGGCAAGTACTGCCTTATTTAGTCCCTTAAGATATTTTATGAGCGATTCATATTTTTCGTTGATTTCCATTTCATCCTCCATCTATTATGCGCAAGTTTATAAATATAGCTTAACCTTTCCCTTGTTTTACAGTTGCCTGTAAATTTGTCTGTAGATTTTATCAAGCTCCAGGTTGTTATCTTTGGCGATTTTCAGACAATCCTCATATTCTGCCTTTTGCTTCAATAGCCTTCCCTTGTAAAAACCTTGTTTAACCCTCACATCTCCCCACTGAGTCTTTAATTTGATTATCTTTCTTACCAGCATGCTCTTTTCAACTTTGTATTTTCTGACTCCCAGTGTGGTAGAGTGCAAGAAGACAACCTCTTCCATATTTTCTACACGATCCTCACTGCAAAGTATACTAAGCTTGACGGCAGGTCTGCTTTTTTTCATCAATATCTGGGTTTTGTAAACATCTAAAGCTCCGCCTTCAAAGAGCTTTTCCTCCAGGTGCGAATAATGCTCTGGATTCATGTCGTCTATATTTGCCTCGATCATATATTGAATTTCATCGACTTTTTTTTTATCTTCTATTTCAGCAATATAAACCCTTAGCACATTTGGCACATCAAAATCCTTTGTACCCAATCCATAACCGGTTTTCTTTATATCCATGCTCAGGCTATTGGTAAAACCATCTGCAAGGGACTTAAGAATAGCCGCTCCGGTAGGTGTCGTAGATTCACCGTCAACAAGACCTGTCTTTATCGGTATACCCGTCAAAAGCTCCACCGTTGCAGGTGCAGGTACAGGTATTTTACCGTGAGCACAGTTAACAAACCCTCCACCAACTTGTACAGAAGACGAATAGACACCGTCTATATCCAAAGAATCGTAGCATATGGCTGCCCCTACTACGTCAACAATGGAATCGATGGCACCGACTTCATGAAAATGAACCTTTTCCACGGGCTTTCCGTGGACTTTACCTTCAGCTATAGCGATGTTTTCAAAAATTCTCTTGCTGATCTTTTTAATGTTTTCATTTAAGTCGCTGTCGTCTATTATCTTGTATACATCCTTCAAATGCCTGTGGGGGTGCTCATGTTTTTTTAAGACAACATCAGCCTTAGTTCCGCTGATGCCCTTCTTTTCAGATTTATTAAAAACGACATCAAAATCGTCACTTATCGAAAGCTTGCTCAGTTCACTTTTTATGTATTCCGTATCGACTCCAATATCCGCCATTGCTCCCAAGTTCATATCCCCGCTTATGCCGCAAAAACAATCATAATATAAAATTTTCAAGTATACCACTCCAATCGGATAAATAACATTGCCTCTAGACATTATAACAAAAATCCGCCTACAGCAACAGACGGATTAATAACCATTTTATATTTCGCCTATTCTGTGACAAGCGGCGAAATGTCCGGGCTTGTGTTCAATGAACTCCGGTGTTTCAATTTTGCACCTGTCTACCGCATACGGGCACCTATCTACAAATCGGCATCCTTCCTTTGGGTTTATCGGACTTGGCACGTCCCCTTCAAGCACAATCCTTTTTTTGCTTCTTTGCGCTTCAGGCTCCGGTATAGGTATCGCTGACAGCAATGCTTTTGTATACGGATGAAGGGGATTGTCGTAAAGCTCTTCAGATCCCGCAAGCTCCATCATGTGGCCTAAATACATGACCCCTACTCTGTCTGATATGTATCTTACCATGGATAGATCATGAGCTATGAACATATAGGTAAGACCCAGTTTTGTTTGTAAATCCTTAAGCAGGTTTACGACTTGGGCCTGTATGGATACATCAAGCGCCGATATCGGCTCGTCGCAAACTATAAACTTGGGATTTAAAGCCAACGCCCTGGCAATGCCGATTCTTTGTCGCTGTCCCCCGGAAAATTCGTGGGGAAATCTCATGGCATGCTCATCGTTAAGTCCTACGAGCTGCAAAAGCTCAATTACCCTGTCTTTTCTTTCCTTGCTGCTTTTATATATCTTGTGTATGTCAAGTGGTTCCGCCACTATGTCGAGAACTGTCATCCTTGGATTCAACGACGCATAGGGGTCTTGAAATATCATTTGAAAGTTTTTTCTTATTTCTGACATGTCATGTCTTGATAAGGCAAAAATATTTTTTCCATTAAATACAACTTCTCCACCTGTAGGATCATATAGCCTTATAATGGTTCTGCCAGCAGTGGATTTACCGCACCCCGACTCTCCTACAAGCCCAAAAGTCTCACCGGGATATATATCAAAGCTGATGCCGTCTACCGCTTTTAGCACAGCTCCTTTTCCAACATCAAAATACTTCTTAAGATTCTTAACTGAAATCAACGGCTCCTGCATCAAACTTCACTTCCTTTCACGCTTTTTGCCATTGGGTGATTTAGCCAGCACCTGCTTGAATGGGTCTGACTGTGCTGAATAAATTCCGGCATATTATCCTCGCAAACCTGCATGGCAAAATCGCAACGGTCGTAAAAGGCGCAGCCCTTTGGAGGTATGTATAAATCCGGAGGCGTTCCTTCAATTGAAAGCAGCGTCTCATTTCTTTTCATATCTAGTCTTGGCACAGAAGCCAACAGTTTTTTGGTATAAGGGTGGGACGTGTTATCAAATATCTCACTTGTCAATCCTTGCTCTACGATTTGGCCTGCATACATTACCACTACTCGGTCACTCATATCTGCAACTACGCCCAAATCGTGAGTAATCAAAATTATGGCCATGTCCATTTTTTCTTGAAGATCTTTCATCAAATCAAGTATCTGTGCCTGTACTGTAACATCTAGGGCAGTGGTCGGCTCATCGGCTATTAGAAGCCCCGGGTTTGAGATCATTGCCAAAGCAATCATTACCCGCTGTCTCATCCCACCTGAAAATTCATGAGGATACTGCTCGATGCGCTTTTCCGGCTGGGGTACCGAAACCAGCTTTAACATCTCGATAGCTTTTTTCTTCGCTTCTTCCTTTGATACGTTCTTATGTCTCACGAGACCCTCGGTTATCTGTTTTCCTACCTTCGTCGTAGGGTTAAGAGATGTCATGGGATCTTGAAATATCATTCCTATGTGATTCCCCCTGATTTTTTGCATCTCATTTTCCGATTTGCTCAACAGGTCTTCACCCTTGAACCTAATTTCTCCTGTTTTATAAAACGCTGGAGGCGTCGGCAAGAGCTGCATTATCGAGTTTGCTGTCACACTTTTACCGCAACCGGACTCGCCCACGACTGCTACCGTTTCTTTTTTGCCAACGTCAAAACTTATATCTCTTACTGCCTCTACCTCTCCAAAAAAAGTTTTGAAAGAGACGGCCAGGTTTTTTATCTCTAATATTTTTTCCATTTTACTACAACCTCTCTTTACTTACGTAATCTTGGATCCAAGGCATCCCTTAATCCGTCTCCCAGCACGTTGAAGGAGAACATGATTAACGAAATCAATATGGCAGGTATTATAATCTGATATGCATTGCCCACTGCCAGTCCCGCCAAGCCATCATTTGCAAGAGTGCCAAGGCTTGACTTTGGAGCCTGTAGCCCCAGCCCCAAAAAGCCAAGGGTCGCTTCTGCAAATATCGCCCGAGGAATGGTCAATGTTACATTAACTAATATAGGTCCCAAGGTATTGGGGAATATATGTTTTTTTAGTATCCACCCCTTGGTTGCGCCAAGAGATTCACTGGCCAGAGAATATTCTGACTCCTTAAGCTGGAGCACCTGTCCCCTGACCAATATCGCCATGGGAACCCATCCTGTCAAGCTCATTGCCAAAATCAATACGAACATGGAAGTTCCTCCACCTTCACGAGAGAGCACTACCGACAACAGAATTACTATCAGCAAATATGGTATGCTGTAGATTACTTCTGCAATCCTCATCATGATAGAATCTACTCTGCGAGAGGCAATTCCTGCTACTCCGCCGTAAATGACACCTACTAAAAAATCTATAAATGCCGCAATTATGCCTATGGCAAGTGAGTATCTTGCGCCGAACCATACTCTTGTAAACATGTCCCTGCCCAGTTCATCAGACCCAAACCAAAATGCTCCACCCGGTTTGACATTCCTAAGGGATAGGTTTTGTTCGAAGTAGGTATATCCGGAAAGTTCCGTTCCTACAAAAGACATAACACCCATTAAAACGATCAGCGTGAGCCCTAGCATTGCAAGCTTATTGTGGTTTAACCTTCTCCAGACATCAGGCCAATACTTGATAGTTGGGCGTTTGATCTTATCGGCGTTTTTATTGCTTTTGTCAGCTTTTTGAAAAAGCTCCGGTCTTAGCTCCATATCCGCTCTCATCAACGTCCCTCCTTGACAAGCTTGATTCTTGGGTCAATCATCATGTATGCCACGTCTACTATAAACAACATCGCTACCAATATTATTGCATAGAATATCGTTGTCCCCATTATAAGCGTATAGTCCCTGTTGCTTATGGACTGCACAAAAAATCTACCTAGCCCGGGAATGCCGAATATTTTTTCAATAACAAAGCTCCCAACCAACAGGTTTGATATGGTAGTGCCCAATATGGATATTACGGGTAGGACGGCATTTCTCACCGCATGCCTTAAAATCACAGCTGATCTTTTTATTCCTTTAGATTTTGCAGTCTTTATGTAGTCCTGTCCCAAAACCTCAAGCATCGAAGATCTCATAAGCCGGGCCATCGTTGCCAGAGGCATCAGCGCCAAGGCAAAGGAAGGCAGCAGGGTATGCTGGAACGTCCCCCATCCTCCAATAGGAAAATAGCTGACGTTTCTTGCAACGAATTGTATCAAAACGGTACCCATGATAAAAGACGGAACTGAAATTCCGATGATTGCTATAATCATAGCCAAATAATCCGGAAACTTGTTTTGGTAAAGGGCTGCCAGGCTACCAAGAGCCGGGCCAAATACGATTGCTATAAGAAGAGCCTGTGCTCCAAGCTGTGCAGATACGGGAAAACCCCTCTCAACCATATCGTTGACGGTTTCAACCCTGGACTTCATCGATGCACCCAGATCCCCTTGAAGTAAGTTGCCCAGGTATATTAAATACTGCTCAGGCACTGGTCTGTCCAGACCGTATTGGGATAAAAGGTTTTGATAAACCTGTGGCGGCATTTTGCTTTCAGATTTGAACGGATCTCCAGGGATGGAGTGCATTAAAGCAAAGGTTATGGTTATAACTGCCCAAATTGTCACTATCGAAAGGGCTAATCGCTTTAAAAGGTATTTTGACATTTTCTTTCTCCTTCATTAAGTAACAGTTAGCTTTAACTGTCATTACTTCTAGTTGATCTATAAAAGAAACCAAGCTCTATTATAATTAATAGAGCTTAGATCTCCTATAATAAAATTTATTTGTTTTATTGATTATTGCACTTCCATATCTGCATATATGAAGTACGGGTACCTATTAACAGGCTTATAAACGCCGGTCACATAAGATTTTTGAGCATACGGCTGGGTATAGAAGTATATTGGAACTACCGGCATTTCTTCCATTAGCAGCTCTTCTGCATTTCTCATAGCTTCCATACGTTCAGCTTGATCTACGCTGTTTCTTGCAATCTGAACGTACTCGTCATACTGCGCATTTGAGTAGCTTGCATCATTGTAAGGCCCATCAGTTACCCACATGTCAATGAACGTCAGCGGATCTATGTAGTCACCTATCCAACCAGCACGAGATATATCATAATCTCCCGCCTTTTCTCTGTCAAGCTTAACTTGGAAATCGACGTTTTCAAGATTCACTTCGATACCTAGGCTTGTTCTCCACATTTCTTGAATAGCCTGGGCAATTTTTGCATGGGCTTCAAGAGTGTTGTAAAGAAGAGTAAAGTCGTTCATGTCTGATAAAGTCATTCCCTCTTCAGCAAGTCCTTCTTCTAGAAGCGTTTTTGCACCTTCAGGGTCATAAGTGATCAGGTTGCCTACGCCGTCTCTGAAGTCTTCGCCTGTTTCATCAGGTATTCCGTAAGGTACTACGCCTTCAGCAGCCAGCTGTCCACCTTGTGATACATTCTCAACGATAGATTCTCTATCAATTGCCATTGAAAGAGCTTGTCTTACCTTGACATTGTTGAAAGGTTGAGTCTCGGTATTAAGGTTGTAGTAGTAGGTCGCAAGATCAGTTCCTATTACTAGTTCCGGATTATTTTCATCCATCATCCTTGCTACTACAGTTTGTGGAAGGGGAGTTAGAAAATCGAACTCTCCGCCTTCATATCTTTGCCAAGCCGTATTTTCGTCATCTAAAATAGCAAATTCGATAGCGTCTAGGTTTACCAGATCTGCATCATAATAATCTTCGTTCTTTTCGATTGTTATGCTGGCATTATGAACCCATTCGGTTAGAAGGAACGGTCCGTTTGAAACATAAGTATCAGGACTTTTTGCCCAATCCGGGTTCGCTTCGTCTACGTCCTTGCTAATTGGGAAATAGCAATAAAATGAAGTAAGTTCAGGGAAAAACGCTGTCGGATTTTCTAGGACTACTTCCAAGGTCGTATCATCAATTGCAGTAACTCCTACATCCTCAGCAGTTCCTTCTCCTGTGTTGTAGGCTTCGCCACCCTTTATATAATAAAACTGGTAGGAATAGTATGCTGCTGTTTCAGGATCAAGTGCTCTCTTCCAAGAATATTCAAAATCATGAGCTGTTACAGGCTCACCATTTGACCATGTAATATCATCTCTTAGGACAAATGTATAAGTAACGTTGTCATCAGCTAATGTGTAGCTTGCAGCCATGCCTTCGATGATGTCTCCGTCCTGGTCCTTTTTCATCAAACCTTCAAACACATGGTCAAGCACCCAGGATTCATGAGTTCCTTGGGCCAAAGCCGGGTCAAGGGAACCGGGTTCACTTGAATTATTGGTTCTTAAAACTTTACGTGCTGTGTCGTCTCCGTTGTCGCTTCCTCCCGCACACGCTGTGAATACGAGCGCAAATACCAACAGAATACTAAGAAGAACAACCCTTTTCTTTTTGTTCATTTAACTTTCCCCCTTTGCCTTTATTAAATTTCTCTTAACTTAAATATTATCACTAAAAATTTTAAAAAACAATCATAAAAATACACAGTTGAAAAATTGTATTTTTATGCAGGTAAATGCATTATATTT
Source organism: Alkalibacter saccharofermentans DSM 14828 (assembly GCF_900128885.1). Classification (NCBI taxonomy): domain Bacteria; kingdom Bacillati; phylum Bacillota; class Clostridia; order Eubacteriales; family Eubacteriaceae; genus Alkalibacter; species Alkalibacter saccharofermentans. The sequence goes on along the minus strand of NZ_FQTU01000003.1, from coordinate 463 downwards.
CAAATAAATCTCCAGTGAATATTACATTGATTGTAATATCGGTAAACAGTAGTGGGGCAATGGTCAAGCAATAGTTAAGCGATTGGAAAAGCAAAGCATTACCGACAGTTTAACCTTTCAGTTCTAGGGTCCGGTTTCTACGCCGGACCTAGACCCAAAGGAATACATGCACACTTACAACTTATCTGCACCTCGTTCAGCGCAGCTAAACAGTCCATCATATGCCTCAAATGCCACTGTAAATTTAAGAATTACCTGAGATTTCTCATTGCATTCGAAATGACGGATTCAGGCATTTGTCTTTGACCCAAAAGAATACATGCACACTTACAACTTAGAACTTGCATCTTACAACTTATCTGCACCTCGTTCAGCACAGCTAAACGAGTTCGCGGGCTTCGCCCTATATAGTATCTGCATCTCAGTCAGCTTTGCTGTCTGAGCTCGCGGGCTTCGCCCTATA